>JBBQMA010000349.1:0-3403 GCA_038328415.1 Chitinophagales bacterium
CCTTGCACTACTGATTCTACCTATCTCATCGTGATTAACTTTGGATATCAGCAGCCAGGAAATGATTATTTTGATCTATGGTTGAACGGTGAATATCATGGTTATCATCCTCTGGCTGCATTACCCTTTGCCATTCCAGACTTCAAGCCAAGCGGAAACCCCAAGGATAAAGTTAAGGTCTGCATAAATGATGCACCTGACTGTTGTGCTGAGGTATATTTTTTCCCGCCCAATTGCCTCGTTCAAGGACCTGCTTATGCATATGCCTATGCAGGCAAGGATAAGTCAAAGCCAAATGCAGAGGAGGATCTTACCGGAAAGTCTTTCAGAACCAAACCAATTAATTTTACGATCAATACGCGTCAGTATACGATTACCCCTTCGGGGAATTGGACGACAATCAATCAAATACAGGTTGTAGATATTACTGGTAAGATCCTTAGTTCATTAAAGGGACTAAATGCCTTTGATTTGATGACTTTGAACATCCCAGACGACGGCTTAACCGGCATTTATCTCGTACAAATCAATACAGATAGTGGAATGGAAACATTTAAGTTGTTTCTGGCCAAATAAACGTCCCGATCAAAGTGGTATATTGCCATGCTTTTTGCGTGGCAATACATCTACTTTGTTTTCTAGCATTTTGAAGCCTTTAATCAATTTCCGTCGGGTATCCTGTGGTTCAATAACTTCATCAATAAATCCGCGATTGGCGGCCTTATAGGGATTAGCGAACACAGTATTATAGTCTAATTCCTTTTCCTTCAATTTTGCTCCTTTATCAAGTGCATCATCGATCTCCTTTTTAAAAATGATTTCAATGGCTCCTTTGGCCCCCATTACGGCTATTTCAGCAGAGGGCCATGCAAAGTTGAGATCGGCACCGATATGCTTTGAGTTCATAACATCATACGCACCACCGTAAGCCTTACGAGTAATGAGCGTAATTCTTGGCACGGATGCCTCACTAAACGCATAGAGTAGTTTAGCTCCATTAGTGATAATAGCATTCCATTCCTGATCAGTACCTGGCAGAAATCCGGGCACATCCACTAAAACTAACAGAGGAATATTAAAACAATCACAAAATCGAACAAACCGGGCTGCTTTTTTCGAGCTTTTAACATCGAGCACCCCTGCAAGACTAGCGGGTTGGTTCCCTACAATCCCAATACTTTTTCCTCCTAACCGGGCAAAGCCTATTACGATGTTATCTGCAAACTGTTCCTGAATCTCAAAAAATGTTTGGTGATCCATGATACCTTTTATAACATCTCTAATGTCGTAAGGTTGGTTTGGATTTTGAGGTAGGAGACCCTCTAAATTTGGTCTCTTTTCATCATCCAGGATGCAGGGTAAATCGGGTACTCGCTCTTCGCAATTTTGCGGAATATAAGAAAGTAACTTTTTTATAGATTCAAGACAATGGATATCATTCTCTGCAGTTAGATGGGTGACTCCACTTTTTGAAGCATGTGCTAATGCGCCGCCAAGTTCTTCACTGCTTACATTTTCATTGGTTACTGTCTTAACTACATTTGGACCAGTAACAAACATGTAAGAACTTTCTTCCACCATGATTATAAAGTCCGTTATAGCAGGTGAATAAACAGCCCCCCCGGCACAAGGCCCCATTATAGCAGAGATCTGAGGAATTACACCTGATGACCGCACATTTCTATAGAAAATATCAGCGTAGCCGCCCAATGAATTGACACCTTCCTGAATTCGCGCGCCGCCACTATCATTTAAACCAATGAGTGGAGCTCCATTTTTCATAGCTAAATCCATGATTTTACAGATCTTCTCAGCATGAGTTTCTGAAAGGGAGCCTCCAAATACGGTAAAATCCTGCGCAAAAACATAAATCAGTCTTCCGTGAATTGTTCCATATCCGGTAATGACACCATCACCATAGATCTTTTGCGAATCCATACCAAATTCGACAGATCGGTGTGTAACGAACATACCTATCTCTTCAAACGACCCCTCATCCATGAGGAAATGTACTCGTTCCCTTGCAGTGAGTTTACCTTTTTCATGCTGTTTACTGATTCTGTCTTCGCCTCCACCAATGAGTGCTTCTTGTCTTTTGGATCGGAGTAACGCTAACTTATCTTCCATAGGATTTTATTTCAATTGAGCTGCTGCATTGCGATAGGCATCGGCATTCCGTCCATCGCCCATTGCTTGATAGATGCTTCCGACTAACTCATAAGCTCCCTTGAATTGAGGATTATGGGTCACAGCTAACTTCGCATAATCCAGAGCTATGCTAAGGTTCTGGCGCTGCAACTCCAAATTAGCAAGGTAGTAATAGGCAAAAAAGTTATTATCCTGGAGTTCAATGGCCTTTTCAAATGCTTTAATTGCGGAATCAACCTCATTTTTATTTAGGTAGAAAAGTCCATAATAGTTATATGCTGTAATGTTATCGGGGTCAATTTCAAGGGTTTTATCCAGAGCCTCTTTACACTTATCTAATTGATTAGTATTCAGGTAGCTGAATGCAAGAGTAGACCATGCTACCTCATCTTTAGGCACGTTCGCAACAGTACGCTCTAGAAGCAGAATGGCTTCGTCAAATCTGTTTTGTTTTTGCGCATTTACGCCCTCATAGGCAGTTTGATCTTCATTTTTTACGATGGCCAAGACGGGCGTTCCATTGACATCAATAGTATGAATTGTATTTGGAGGTGGCCAGCTCCCTTTACGGATATAGGAACCATCTGTAAATCGAGACAAAAACAACCCGTAATCCCATGGCGCATCATGACGTTGCCGGTATCTTACATACACTGTCTTCACCGGGCCATCATATTTGCGTGAATATTTATCAAGTTGATATCCGAAATTAGAGGCCACGGTCACATCGTCAGGTATGTTTTTCCCTATAAGACCTTCAGACTCCAACCATTCTAGGCCTTGTTTGACCGAAACCCCCCAATAGTCTGTTTCGTACTGACCTAAGGCGCCCGCTGCCCCACCCTGTAGAGGATTGAAATACACGTAGGAAATAAATGGGTTTTTAATCAGATGCATAACTGGATCTATAGCCATTAAACTAACAATAACTAAAACTCCAGGCTTAAACCATTTTATCCCTGGCTTATATGATGCTAGCGCATGGATGCCTAATGACGCAAGCACAACGCCTGCCGTATAAGGAAAAATCAGGTGGCGCCATCCGTCATATAAGGTTGATTGCTTGTAGATGACATAGACAAAAGGAAATATAAAAGCAAAGCCAAGCAGCATGATCGGAATAGCACCATAACGGACCCATAATATTCTTAAAAAGCCCAGGCTGGCTATCCAACCAAAGAGAATAAATAAAGGAACGGTGACAAAAACCCACCTTGGCAAATAATCCCATGGCAGACTTTGTGCAAATACCATG
>JBBQMA010000350.1:0-3330 GCA_038328415.1 Chitinophagales bacterium
GTCTCTGTAGGCACGCTGAATGAGAAGCTTTTCTGCTTGATCTGTAATTACTGCTTGCGTCATATATGCGATTTCTCGCTAGTTTATTGTCCTCTTATACACCACCAACAAATATAGAACAAAAGGCGTTCCTTGAAAAGACTTCCAAATTCATTTCTCCTGTTGTTCTTTAACCTTTGAAAGTTCTTAAGTGAATTTTGAAAATAATAATTTCATATTAATTATATTTCATTGCATATATAATTGCCTTGCAATCACTTGCGTTTTAATTTTTTATCTCTTTTGTATCAAAAACGGTTACAGTGCAATTTATCCTTAAAAACCTGAAGAAAAATCTTCGACCTTTCTTATTTTTGCACGCTTTAATGGCATACCTGAAAGTGGTTAGCCCTCAAACAGTGGGCAATTTGGAGGTTTTTCCAAGAATTGCGCATTGATTTGGGACGTAAATGATTGGAAATTGCGGGTGTGGCGAAATTGGTAGACGCGCCAGACTTAGGATCTGGTGCCGCGAGGCTTGGGGGTTCGAGTCCCTCCACCCGCACATGTTTAAGCTTTGGATGGATTAGGTGCCATACCAATAATAGCTATAGTTGGTTATCCGGCCATTCGCTAGGCTACATTGGTAACCATTGCCGCCTATCCACCCGGGCCACAGGGAATTAAGCATTCGCTATCAGCCCGTATACTTTGGGCAGCACAATAAAAACGTTTGCGAATCCCTTTGTACTAATAAATTGGGTAATGAGTCTATTCCTACATCCCTTTCATCTAAACACTGCGCTGCAATTTCGTTATGTCTCGATAACCACTGATCAGTTCTTCAACTTGCCAAACGCATTTTGCATGATAGTACGGTCGTAGTGTTTTTATAATATCGTCAACGAAGAATACAAATTACGAGTCTTTTAATATGGAAAATGTTGTTCGCGAAGATCTGGACCAATTGAATGCAGTCCTTACAGTACAAGTTCCAATGAACCTGTATAAACCCCTGTTTGAAACCAAACTGAAGGACTTTAAACGCAAAGCACAAATCAAAGGCTTTCGAAAGGGTCATACGCCTGAAGGATTTGTTAAGCGCATGTATGGGCAATCCATACTGGCAGAGGTCGTACAGGAAGAAATAAATAAGCACCTGCAAGCCTATCTGTTAGAGCATAAACCTACCTTTTTTGGCGAGCCCATTATTAGCGAATCGCAGGAACCTATGGAGTTTGATCTTTCGAATCTTCATGATTACACTGTGCGTTTTGACCTCGGTCTTGTGCCTGAATTTGAACTCAAAGGATTTGACCAGTCAACCATTCTGCTTTATCCCCAGGTAAACTTTAGCGAAGCTGAGATTGATGATCAAGTCAACAACCTGCTTCGCAAACATGGCGATCGCCAGGAATTGACGGAAGGCCAGGTGGAACATATGGATTTTGTTGAATTGCATTTGGAAGAATGGGAAAATGGTGAAAAGAAGCCAGGTGGTATCCATACGCATAGCAGCTTCCTGGTCAGCGAACAGATGACGCCCTACATGAGGGACCTTATCCTCGGCAAAAGCATTAAGGATACGTTTGTTTTTGACCCCTATCAATCAGAAGTCAGCAGCTCCCCGCCGACTGTCCGCAAATACATACTTCACCTCGATGATAATGCACCTGAAACCAGTAATGAATTTTTTGCCCGTATTGACAAAATCACAAGGGTCACGCCGGCACTATTAGATGATGCGTTTTTCGAAAAAGTGTATGGCCCGGAGACCGAAATGGATAAAGCCAGCCTACGCGAAATGATCAGTCGCAATCTGGCAGAAACATATGAGCAGCACCATGGAGATTATGTCATGGCGCATATGAAAATTTCATTACTTAATGCAAATCCCTTACCCTTACCTGAGGTGTTCCTTCGCCGATGGGTAACCACCTCTGATTTGGCCGAAAAAGAACCTGAAGAATGGACAGAGGATAAATTTCGTCGATTTTTTCTTGATTTGCGCTGGACATTACTTCGCGATAAAATCATAGAAAGCAAAAATCTTCAGGTCTCGAATGAGGAGGTTGTGGCTGAGTACAAACTTAAACTCAGTGGCTATTTTGGTGGCAACCCGGACCCTGCTCTCATGGATGCCTTAGCCCCCAGAGTACTGGAAGACAAAGAGATGCTTGGTAAAATATCTGAACAAGTTATCCAGGTCAAACTAGCACAGGCTTACAAGGAACAGGTGACCGTAAAACTTGAGCCTTTGACTATTGACTCCTATAAAAACTGGACTGAAAGTGCCTTTGATACACTCAACCAGCAATTTAATTCCCTTTAGTTGCAAACATTCTACAAAAAAAGCGTTTAATCCCTAAAAGAAGAACATGTTTCCAAAAGACGAATTTAAAAAATACGCTACCCAGCACCTCGGCATGAGCAGCATGCACCTAGAGAAGTATATGTCCACTACCGTGCCCAATATTCAAGGCTTCACGCCTCAGGTTATTGAGGAGCGCCAACTTAATGTTGTTGGTATGGACGTCTTCTCAAGACTAATGATGGACCGAATTATTTTTATGGGTGTACCAGTAAATGACTATGTTGCCAATGTCATTCAGGCCCAACTCCTGTTTTTGGAATCCACAGATCCTAAGCGCGATATTCAAATGTTTATCAATAGTCCGGGCGGATCTGTTATTTCTGGTCTGGGCATTTATGACACGATGCAATATGTAACTCCCGATATTGGCACGATTTGCACCGGTCTTGCTGCTTCCATGGGCGCCGTTTTACTTGCTGCAGGTACAAAAGGCAAACGATCCTGCCTGTTCCACAGCAGAGTCATGATTCACCAGCCAATGGGTGGCATGCAGGGACAAGTCGCTGATATGGAAATTTCATACAAGCTGATAAAAGACCTTCAAAAGCAGCTTTATGATATTCTTGTGCACCACACCGGCCAGGATTACAAAACCATCGAAATAGATTGTGACCGCGACAATTGGATGACTAGCACGCAGGCTAAGGACTACGGGCTGGTAGATGAAGTGCTGGACCGGAATAATCCAAGAAAGGATAAAAAGGATTAAGAATTTGTTGGGAGCCATCCGCTCAGACACTTTTAAGCAGGGCCTAAACGATTCCGGATAGGTCACTTAACTAAATGTTTCACAGATCATTTTAGGACTTTCCTGAATCGATCCTCCATCAATTGCTAATGAAAAAAGAAAAAAATATTCCCCATTGTTCGTTTTGTGGTCGTTCCAGAGAGGAGACTTCCATGCTTATTGCTGGCATGGAGGCTCATATTTGCGAAATATGTACCGAACAAGCCTATGAGATCATTAACAGTGAACT
>JBBQMA010000351.1:0-3277 GCA_038328415.1 Chitinophagales bacterium
CAAAAGGTATGTTATTGAATAGGACAATTTGGAACTGGTTGCGATTTTTGGCTTCTACCGTTTGAGCCATAAAACCTGCTTCCAGCCTAAGTGATTTGTTGAATACATATCCGATGGCGCCATAGATCCTGTTTCTATCAAATAATGGCGATTGAGCATTGATAAATATTTCGTTATATACTGAAGCATAGAGGGTATGTGCATCCATGGTTTTCCTTGTCAATGGAATATTTAATGCCAGGAAATACCTGAATCGCATCTTAAAATCATCAGGCAGAAAACGCTCTTCAATCCGGTAACGATGTTGAATATATACACGCTCAAATGACTGGCGGGTAGTAAACTGTTGGTAAAGCCGGTGTTCATCGCTACCCATCTTTTCCTTTGAGGATGGCAAGTATGTTTCGGAATGAATATAGCCATAACCCAGAAGCACATTATTGTTGTTGGCTGACAGATTATAGCCTATGCCGGTTCGTACTAATAATTGCTGGAGGTTGCCTACTAAATTATAGTTGCGGTATTGTACTTCGTTCCACCAATTCCACTTCGGACTTAGTGCCTGATTCCCAAAATAAATAAACCAGTTGCCTGTTTTGGATTCTTGGGCCTTTAAAACATTCCCCGTGCAGAGGACGAGAATTAAAGGCAGTGCGACATGTCGAATTAGTTGAAACATAGAGATATCGACCAGGATTTTTTGACGCAAGCCCAGGGAATGGGAATTTCTACACACGTACTTTAGCCACGATAAAGGTAATGTAAAAGTGCATTATTCGATGTAAACCGGCAGGGTATAATTCTTAAATGCTGATTCCACATGCAGGGCATACATCCCGGCAGGAAGGGAGATCAGATTTAAATTTCATTCCAGGCTATTCTCCAAAACGAGATAGCTGCCCGACAAGCGTGTTTGGCCGATTAGATTTATCAGAGAATAGTGATACTCCCCATTCACCACATTGGTTCCACTCAAATGAAGGCTTTCGAAAGCAGGGTTGGGAAACACAAAAATCCGCGATCCTGCTCCATAGTCGTCAACAGCGGACATCACACAATTGACTGCCAACGTATCACTATAAGCATGGCATCCCTGCTCATCAATGCCTGAAACAATGTACCCACCTTGCAGGTCGCAGGAAACGACATCACCCGTGTCAATGGGATTTATACTGCCCGCCAAATACCAATAATTGGGAGCTCCATAAGGTGAGTATAAACTATCCCCCAACGAACCAATAGCATCTCCATCGCTAGGTGCCAGTAGCTCAATGGCTATCTCCTCTGAAACGGCCCGGCACCCGTTGTCTCCAGTGACCGTGACCACGTAGCTGCCTGGGGTGGTTACAATAATGCTTTGTGTTGTGGCTCCGGAATTCCATGCGTAACTTTTCGCTGTACCTGCGATTAATTGAACAGAATCTTCCGGGCAAAGGATTGTCGATCCGTTGATCAAAACCATTGCGGATGGCAAGGGCATCACGGTCACGGTAACCGGAATAGAAGCTTCTGAACAACCGTTACTACTGGACACCGTGACGTTATACGAACCAGCTTCTTTTAAATCACAAGCGTCCAAAATAAATTTGAAAGTCAATGTCCTTTTTCGTTCCGATGTGCCCCAAATAGAAAATAATTTACAAAAGGGTCTACTTCGCCCTGTTTCTGGTGTATGACCTTGAAGTTGATGACAACTTATTTGGTCCGGCACCGCCTCATTGGAGACGCTGTGCGTCTCCATCCAGACATGGCGCTTACGGCCATCGTCTGGATCGCCGGCGAGGCTTGTTACTTTTTGTGGCGCCAAAAAGTAACCAAAAATCTACCTGCCAATTGGCAGGCCTGACTGACTGGCGTATTGCAGGCAGGTCGCTTGTTCTCGAAAGGCTCGCTGGTTAGTGATGAAATTGGTGTAAAATCCTAAATAGCATTACGTATTCCTCGCGCAGGAGCGCTCGGTTCGCTCACCGAATGTCCACTGGACATTCGCCCCTTTGGGGGTCCGTGAGCTCACACATAAAAAGGCGCCCCCTGCGGGCGTTGGTCGCCGAAGCCTTGGCGAAGGCGAATCAGCTACCTGCTAGGGGCGAGCTGTTCGAGAACAGACCTTATTTAAAAATGCTATTAAATTCCAAATCTTAAATAGGGGTAGTTTTTGAAAATAAGGGTTTTGAGCATACAATACATTGATTATCAGTAAAGATTATTACGCATTCTAAATATTTTGGACAGTAGTGGGCCATCATATATAACCTGGCTGCCACACGCTGCGCTGATGTCCATCAGGACGGCCAGTTCAATTTTTTCCTGCACTGCTTTTTCAAGCATTTTCTCAGAGGCACGTATCATGCCTTCAGTCCAGTCGAGACCCGATTCTGTCCATACTTTAGCCCGCCCTTCCAAAACATCCATGCATGTCCCTCCGTGGATATTGCACATCTGCCGGCGTGTGCCGAAAGCGAAATCCTCTGGGCACAATTTGACACTGGGCACGTTGTCATACGTGAATAACGTTAAGTCGCTTGGGTATTCACCATATTCCTCACCGAAAAACCCACAGGTAGTTCCTGCCAGACTCGCTCTCCATAACTCTAAGGGGATCAGAATTCGTAGGAATACGAAGATATCACATGTAATCACGATCTGTCATGGCTTTACTTTCTTCCCATAACCTCAAAAATGTTGTGGTTTAGGAGGATAACCTACTCCACCCAAATGATAAAATTAGTTAGGTTGAACGGCGGATCTTTATAGATGTGTGCTGATTCAACCACTTTTTCCAGCACTTTTTTTAGGTCTTTATAGTTATTGGGTTTATTGATATAGGCATTTGCACCCTGGGAAAATGTTTCCTCGATATCTTTCTCGGACGCCGAAGTGGAGTAAATAGCAACAGCTATATCGTTGTATAATGGATTGCTACGGATTTCTTTCAAACATTCAAGGCCATTCTTTCGTGGCATGTTCAGATCCAGAAAGAGGAGCTCTGGCAAAATCTGGTTTTTTTCGGCAAGGTATTCCATCAGTTCGACGCCATCTTGGACCGTATGAACCCTTGTATGTATTTTGGATTCTTGGATCGCTTCCTCAAAGAGTAAGCGATCTGCATGGTCATCATCGGCTAATAGAATTCGAAGAGGTGCACTTTTCATGATTTGGCTGGTATATAGATATTAAAGGTAGCACCTTTTCCCGGTTCGCTAACAGCGGTAATAAGTCCATTGTGATTTTTAACTATTTTATTAACAATAGCCAACCCTATCCCTGTGCCGGGGTA
>JBBQMA010000352.1:0-3275 GCA_038328415.1 Chitinophagales bacterium
CGCCGATTAACAAACGATCGACTAATGGTCATCGTTATTCGCGTGTGCCTCATAGTCCGACATAAGTTGATTCTGGACATCTACGGGTACGGGTTGGTATTCCGCAAATTGCCTGCTGTGCTTCGCGCGTCCCTGCGAGAGGGAGCGGAGTGTCGAACTATACTGGTACAGTTCAGCCAAGGGTATGCGTGCCAGGATCTTTTGGTAGTGCCCTTCTGCATCCATGCCCATGATGATGGCACGGCGCGTCTGCAAGTCGCCCATGATGTCGCCCATATTTTCCTCCGGCGATAAAATCGAGACATCATAAATCGGCTCCATGATTTGTGGAGAGGCATTGCGGAAAGCGGCCTTAAACGCCATGGTCGAAGCTGTCTGGAAGGCCATATCGTTGCTGTCTACCGGGTGCATTTTGCCATCGTAAATACTCACGCGGATATCCCGGCAGGCAGAGCCGGTAAGTGGCCCTTCATGCATCTTGTTGAGGATACCTTTTTTGATAGCGTTGGAAAAGCGTGTGTCAATCGATCCACCCACAATACACCATAGAAAAATCAGCTTCCCACCCCATTCAAGGTTATCTTCTTCTCTATTCCTGACCGAAAGATCTGACGGATCGGCCATGCCATCATGCCACGGCTCTATTCGCATATGCACCTCGGCAAACTGACCGGCACCACCAGTCTGCTTTTTATGCCTGTACACTTCGTTGGCCGCACGAGTAATTGTCTCCCGGTAAGGAATGCGTGGGCGTATAAATTCAAGGTCCAGATCGTACAGTTTTTTGATGCGGTATCGAACCAGATCGAGGTGCAATTGGCCCTGCCCGTGGAGAATAAGCTGTTTAAGCTCCATGCTGTGTTCCACAATCAGCGTTGGGTCCTCTTCCTGAATTTGGTGCAAAGCGCGGGATACCTTTTCAGTATCGCTTTTATTAGGTGGTTTGACAGCCGTGCGAATGCGTGGCTCCGGATAAACGATGCGGCGAATCTGACGGTCGGTACCCTTGGTATTGAGCGAATCGTTTGTATGTGAATCCTTCAGCTTTACCGTTACACCGAGGTCGCCGGCACAAAGCTCATTGACTTGCTCGCGGTTTTTCCCTTCGGATACATAAATATTTCCAAGGCGTTCATGCGTCGTATTGCGGGCGTTAATCAATTCATCACCGGCGTGTATTGTGCCCGAATACACCTTAAAATAGCTAACGATGCCCACACGTTGTTCGGACATAGTTTTATAGATAAAAAGGGAGGTTTTGGCCTTTGGATCACAAGCCAGCGTGCCTCCGCCTTCCAGCCTTTTTGCCGGACGGTCAGCGGGCGAAGGGCATACGTCGTTGATGAAGCCCATGATGCGACCGGATCCCATATTGCGGGTTGCTGAGGCACAGAAAACCGGAAAAATCTGCTGGTGGGCAATGGCAATCCGCAACCCTTTGGCCAATTCCTCCTCAGTCAAGGTTCCTGCTTCAAAAAAGTGCTCCATGAGTGTCTCGTCGTTCTCAGCGGCGGCTTCTACAATGGTATTGTGTAGTTCCAAAGCGCGTGGCATTTCACTTTCAGGGATCGGTTTTTTTTCGGGCTTGCCGCCATCAGACGGAAAAACGTACATCACCATACGCAGCGCATCGATGATAGTATTAAAACCCGATCCCTGATTGATGGGATATTGTACAGGGATCACTTTGGGCCCAAAACGGCTTTGGGCCTGTTCGAGGGTGGTATCATAGTCCGCTTTTTCATGATCCATTTGATTAATCACAAAAAAGGTCGGTGTTTCAAAAAGTTCGATGTATTCCCACAACAATTCGGTACCTACCTCGACGCCACTGCGTGCATTTAGTAGCATGACAGCTGTGTCGGCGACTTTCAATCCGCTGATCACTTCGCCCACAAAATCATCAAAACCCGGCGTGTCAATAATATTGATTTTAGAATCCTTCCAGGGTACATGCATCAGCGTGGCAAAAAGCGAATTACCGCGCTCCTGTTCGATATCCGTAAAATCAGAAACCGTGTTTTGGTCTTCAATGGTGCCCCGGCGGCTGATCGCTCCGGCCTCGAATAACATGCACTCGTTCAACAAGGTTTTACCCGATCCGGAATGCCCGAGTAGCGCGACATTCCGGATGTTTTTGGTGTCATAGCTCATAGTCCCGTTCTCTTTTATTGGTGGAGAAAATGGTTTTGGTTCATAAATCGGTCAAAAGGTAACGACATTTTCCAAACGGACCAAACAAGATGGGTCATTTGTGATAAATATCATAACAAAAGATGACTTTGATTCGGGCCGGGCCTATTACTTGTTTCTCCCTCCCCTCAGTGCACTATCGGACAGCGTTGTTTCCAATGGGGTATAGAGAAACCCATATTTTTGGATGGATCTGGAGGCATCATAACTCATCCTCAGGTAAGCCAGCATCACTTCCTGCGAAGACAAGCCGGCGCGGCCAAGCAGGTATTTCCCAAAGACAACAAACCGGGCCATACGGCGGGAAAGCAATCGGTTTGGTGCCTTGAGCTTACAGGCTTTTGCCAGTCGGGACAATAATTCTTCATAACTTAGTTGATTTCCGGACAAGATCACTCGCTCATTGGTCGGATCCTTCAGCAGCATGTCGCCCACAAACCGCGCAATATCGCGGATATCGACAAAGCCATTCCCCCCAGCAGGAAAATAGGAGTTCCCTTCTTTTAGCCAGTCCAAAAACACCCGTGTACTCCTTGACCGACTTTCAGGATCCAGGACGAGTGCCGGGTTGACGATGCTCACACGCAATCCTTCTTCCATACCCCTCCATACTTCCAGTTCGGCGTTGCACTTACTCTCGCCATAGGGTGTATTCCAAGGGCTTTTTACCCATTCGACCTGTTCATTGATGAGTGCTGTGGTGGCAGGCCTGCCTAGTGCAGCCGTAGAGCTGACATGTATAAAATGGCCTACACCTGCGTGCAAAGCGGCATTGACGAGATTACCAGTTCCTTCGGCATTGACTTTAAACAGGCGGGCTTTGTCCAGTGTGCTGAAGGAAACCAGCCCAGCCGCATGGATCAAGGTGTCGGCACCGGAAACCAGCTCATCAAGACTGAATAGGTCCAGCAGATCGCCTTTCACCCAGTGGACACGCTCGTCCTTCAAGGGAGGAGGTGTATTGCGGTACAGGCATCGGATATCTGTATACCCGGCATCCAGCAAGTGATGCAAGATGACACTCCCAAGGCTACCCGATGCACAGGTGAGGGCTAAACGCTGATTTGAAGCCATATTCAGCG
>JBBQMA010000353.1:0-3246 GCA_038328415.1 Chitinophagales bacterium
AGCGCTACCGTAGCGCGCATCCTGGCAACGGAAACTTTGGTAGATTTTACCTGGCCTGTCCAAACTGTTGGTGGTGCCTTCTCTTCAATGACAATTTGCCAGTGTCGGGTATGGTTTAGCGGGTCAGCAAAATGGACATATGCCCAACCAGCAAGGAAAAGCCAAATAATCCATCCCACGCCAAATAATAATCCACCCCGGTTTTCAAGTTTTCGAAAACCAAGTAATAGCAATCCGATAAATAAAGAACTCGTAATTAACCCTGAGGGGCCATCCTCCTGAAAGGTACCCCAAAAGATACCGGCAGCCAAAGGGCCCAGGATACGTACCATGGGATATGGATGCCAACCAGGTGCCATTATTCAATAGTTAGCTACAGTTTGGACCAGATTCAGGCGCCCATGACATGGGTCATTTTTTTGATCTGGGCTTCCCAGAACATTTTCTGATCAGCCACCTCATCTACATCGCAGAAATCTGTAATAGTGAGTAAGGTTTCATCCGTCACAGGAGAAGTGGTAATCTTAAACTCCAGATATTCGGAGGCGACGTCGGAATCGGACCAAACAAAACGCAGGCGGTCATCCTCAACATCATCGATGAGTTTGGCCTGTTCAGCCTGACCATTCCAGTAAAAGGAATAAACCTCGTCTTCGATCTCTACATGATCACAGAACCATCTGATCAGACATGTTGTATCGCTAAGGAACTGATAGACGATCGTAGGCGAAGCTCGCAGTAAGAATTCGCAGGTAATCTTTGTTCTGGCCATAGGTGATTGATGGTATTAATTCAAGAATGGGCGAAATAAACGCCAAATAACAGAATAAACCAAATTTATTCAAAAACTTTTCTAAAACACATGGGAACTTTTTATAATTTGGAAAGGTTCTTGCCTTGATGTCTTGACAACGATCATGAAAGTGGCTACTTTTGTACGGTCTTAGCAAACGCACATTTTCTCCATCCCTAGAACATAGTCCCTTTGGCCGATTTGAAGGTAGTGACTTTCAAACTAATGTTCTATTAAATAATCAGGTAACATGAGACAACTAAAAATCACTAAATCTATTACTAACCGGGAAAGCCAATCCTTGGAGAAATACCTCCAGGAGATCGGTAAGGTAGACCTTTTAACACCGGAGGAAGAGGTAGATTTAGCAAAACGCATTAAACAGGGTGACGAACGCGCCCTGGAAAAACTCACAAAAGCCAATTTGCGGTTTGTTGTTTCCGTGGCGAAACAATATCAGAATCAGGGTTTATCTCTCAGTGACCTTATCAATGAAGGCAATCTGGGATTGATCAAAGCTGCCCAACGATTTGATGAAACCAGAGGCTTTAAGTTTATCTCTTACGCCGTTTGGTGGATTCGACAGTCTATTCTGCAAGCGTTGGCCGAACAATCCCGTATTGTTCGTCTGCCCTTGAACAAAGTAGGCTCATTGAACAAAATCAACAAGGCTTTCTCCGAGTTGGAACAAGAATACGAGCGTGAGCCTTCCGCAGAGGAGCTTGCAGAAATGCTCGAGATTGCCACTGAAGAGGTTGAAACAACGTTAGGTGTAGCCGCAAGGCACGTATCCATGGATGCGCCATTTGTAGAAGGTGAAGACAACTCCCTGTTGGATGTACTGGAAAATAGCAGCACACCCGATACCGATGACCATCTTAGCTACAAGGAATCGTTGCGCCGTGAAATTGAACGTTCACTCAGCACACTGACCGACAGACAGGCTGATGTTGTCAAACTTTATTTTGGCATCGGCATTGATCATCCGATGTCTTTAGAAGACATCGGCGATCAGTTTGGTCTTACCAGGGAACGGGTACGCCAGATCAAGGATAAAGCTATCAACAAGCTTCGGTCTGCATCCAGGAGTAAATTACTCAAACATTATTTGGGTATATCCTAATAGCTGCTCAGATAATTATCTAATAGGCGCTCTTACCAAAGAGCGCCTATTTTTTTCCACAAAATATAAAATGCGTGCAATAGTTCGTTCTATTTCCGATGCCTTTTCAGGTATTTTTTAGACTTTTGTGGAACTAAAAAGATTAGCTGATTTCCAAGAAAGCTCTCGGGGCAAATTTTGGAAATAAATGATAAAATGGTAAATATTTACATGCGTAATTCATTTTTTGAAAAGCCCATTTGGCATAAAAATGAATTTTCCATCCACTAAAACGTCTTGAAATCATGAAAATCCGGGAAGAACAGATTCAATTGCAAAGGGAATCAACGCTGGAAGATTGGCGGGAAAAAGAGAAAAAAGCGCTGGAACTCCTGCAAATCACTGGTGAACTGCGTTTTGACCGTTCTATTGAACTGGTCTTTTTCCGTAAAGATATCTATGACAGCCGCCCAAGTGAATTGTTAAATCTTCACAATTCGAGTAAGACATATGTCAATCAGTCAATACCTGTCGAAATAAGTTTAATGCTTGCACATGGTATAGCCCAAATGCCATCTTTGCCGGCTTCAAAAATAGACCTCGGCAAACTGGCATCGGATTGGTTGGACCAGGAGCCCCAACAAAAAAGTGTTTCAGCATTTCTGGACAGAGCCATGTCCTTCGTCATCGATGGCTCACATAAAGAGTTGGAACCGAAGGATGTGATTTTATATGGCTTTGGCCGGATAGGTCGTATTGCCGCCCGTCGTATCATAAGCACTACTGGTCGTGGTGATCAACTCAGACTCCGTGCCATTGTGGTCAGGCCTTCCATTGAGGATCTTTTTCTGGATGCCTCAAAACGTGCCGCGCTTTTAATGAAAGACTCTGTCCATGGCGATTTTCCCGGCACGGTTGAGGTGTCACCGGACGGCAGTGAATTAATCATTAATGGCAATCGCGTTTTTCTCATTCACGCTAAAAATCCGGAGGATGTCGACTACACATCATATGGTATAAACGATGCGCTCGTCATCGACAATACTGGAGTGTGGCGAGATAACACTGGTCTGAGCCGCCATTTAAGACCAGGCGTATCGCAGGTGCTTTTCACTGCTCCCGGAAAGGATATTCCCAATATCGTTTATGGCGTAAATCATGCATCGGTCGACTTTGAAAAAGAGCCCATATTCTGTGCGGCATCTTGTACAACAAATGCTATTGTGCCCATCATTAAGGTGATTGATGACTTGTTTACCATTCACCACGGCCACATTGAAACGGTTCATTCCTACACAAGTGACCAAAATCTGCTGGATAATTTTCATAAAAAACCGCGCAGGGGACGGGC
>JBBQMA010000354.1:0-3218 GCA_038328415.1 Chitinophagales bacterium
ATTTTTATAATTCAATAAATATTGAAAGAAAGGGGTATTTGCATCTATATCAGGGTGGAAAAGGGTGAAAATCATCTGTCAAATTCCTATTTTCAACGCCAACTGACGTGTTAAGTCTATAAAAAAGCCTTACCGACAAGCAGCGTTTATGCCGAGGATATATCGCTGCACCACACCAATAGCCGTGGCCGTTTTGTCGCCTCTAAAACCCTGGATCTGATCATCCTTTAAATGGCCTTGGGCCAGATCGGTCAACTGACGCGCCACAGGCATCCAGGACCAATGCCACTTTTCCTCTTCGTAGCCTTCTGATCTATCTGCTCCTTTTGGCGTGTAGGGCTGGCAAAAACCGTAGTTGTTTGCATTGGTTTGAAGCCAGGTATACATTTTCAATCCTTCCCCACGGCTGAACCAGCTATTTTCCAGATGATTGAGGTCAATATCGGTGCCCCAATGATGCCTGCTTGTACCGGGCATGGAGCTAAACCGAAGAATGCGATAGGCGCGTTCAACAGAATCGGATACCGTTTTCTCGAGGTTCACACCTCCTTCGACCAGGGTTTTCCCCGTCCATTTCGCTTCCCATATTTCCTTTTGTTTTTCAAAATTACGAGCGGCAGATATGATTTTTAGTCGGATCCCGTCCTTTAATGCTGCTTCATACATAGCACAAAAGGCAGCATAGGCATCTGAGCGCATATAGCGATCAGTGCGATCGGCATGTTCGGGCCGGATCAACACAAAATCAGGGTGGGTGGCCGGATCAAACTTGCCCGTCAGATAGTCTGTTGAAAAGTTGGGCAAGGAATCCGTAGGCATCTCCGTTTTATGAGGTTCCACTGTCCCACTTGAAGGTGCATTAGCGGGTGCACAGCCCAACAAGACGCTATATAGTATAAGTGTTACCATGAGCAAAAAATGGAATTGCTTCTTCATGTACAGCAAAGATACAATGGTCTAATAAATTGCAAAAAAGTGTGTGAATCAGATCACCTAATTCCCTTTTTCCTCCTGAATAGGGTTCAGGGTTTTCCCCAACAATGCCAGTATGCCTGGTAATAATACATCTCTCTGGACTTCAGACAATTTTACATTGGATGATAATAAAGATACCGATTGACCTGCCGGTTGGACGGGAATGACATCCCGTTTCAACAAGGTGGCGATCTGTCGTCGGGCCTGCGGGCTAAACCCACTTAATACTTTTCGCAAAACGGGGAGCAACGTTCGAAATGCAATCGGGTTGATACCGGTAACCCATTGGTCAAGCGCAATCCAGATATCTTGTTGCCGGAGAAGCAGACTTTCGGCACCTGTGAGTAAGCCGGCGATCCAGGAAGCTGCGCGTGCCGGATCTTCTGCGGCAGCCATATGTTCCCGAACCATACGTTGCAACGTTAAGTCATCTATCTGTTTTTCCTCCCAGCACATCCGGCACAGCGCACCATGTATGTAAGGCGCCAGGCGTTCATTATCTAAAAGTGGATTGATTTGCTGCCAGTAAGCATCGGTCCAATCCTTGTTGGCCAATGCCTGGAGGTCGGTTATCAATTGGCCCAACCGGAAGGGTGTATGTTTTACTTGCTCCTCGCTCAGACCCTCCAGGGCACGGGGAAGACCGATGACTAGGCGGGGTACCAAATGTTCCAAAAGATGGTACAGATCCAATGCCGGTGTTTCGTACCCATGCCCATACCGGTGTATCTGGACCAACGGCGTCAGTGAAGATGCCATATCCCAAATATCTGTGGCTAAAGCGGCATGCTCCTTTAACTGGCCGGCAAGTGCTGTTGCGGATTCCTGCAATCTGGCCATTAATGTTTCCCTCAGTAAGGCTGCCAATGTAGCCAATGATGTACTTCCTTTGCCTAGATGAAGGACATAACGACTGGCAGCCTCTTCGATGGTCAGACCCCAAACACCACACTCCAGGAGTCGCAGGTCAAAAAGCGGTTTCCATTCCAGGCGCCAGCGCTCCTTAAAACTACCCTTGGTTCGCTCACCCAGCGCCTGGAATTTGCCCCAGGGCAATCCAAGAATAGTCAACCGATGCAGGATCTGACTGGCGAGACGGTTGGAAGCAACACGCAGGTCTAGATCCAACTGGATCCGGCCGGGCGTTTCGTATGACCTTTTCAACCGGGCGGCTTTAATGGCCTGATGGAAATCCTCCTGCAATGGCGTGCGGGGCACATCGAGAGGCACCTTTCCCATTTTGTCGCCAATAAGTAATTCCTCCTTTATTGAAAGGAGCCATTGCGGATCACCTTGGACAAACACTGCAACTGCGGCCTCTTCGAGTTCGGACATACCCGGTTGAAGCATGCCGCGAAGCGTAGCCAGACTTTGTGCCATCTCGATAGCTGCAGGGAGTGATGCCGGAGGGACGGGCACGCCCTTTTGACGTAAAAACCAGGCACAGCGGGCGACCCATTGCAATGTCGCATTGGCTCTAAAGTCATACAATAATTCGTACCATGCCGGACTAAGTACGCCTGCACCATAGCCACTTCGATTGGCCAGATGGCCGTAGGTCCATGGCACCCAAGTAGCCTGTACTTCTGTCGTCTTTATATGTTGAAGGGTTACATCATCGGTAGTTTGCGTTGTGGCCCATCCCCTTAATGCCGGTGCATGGAATGCGCCACATACAATAGCGATTCGGGAATAACCCTTAGCTGCCTCCAGCCGGATTGACTGTCGCATCCAGGCTTCACGAAGTTGATTTTCGGTGCTTTTGCCATAAGCCGATTGTTCGCGAAAGACGCCCATCAGGTCAGCAATGTACGGAAACAGGTCTTCGTCATTGTGGACCTGTTCAAAAAAATATTCCCACCAGCGCTCGGTATCATCATACCCCATGGTCCCGGCAATCACGGTAAAGGGATCCAATTCTTCTTCTCGGTTTTCCTCCTCCGCGCCGTAGTTTATTGCCCCCCAGGGTAGGTCCATTGCGACTGCGGGAATATGGTGGGCATCCGCGTACCGAAGGGCCTGCCATTCCGGTGAAAATCGTGAAAAAGGCAGATGAGCTGCAAGTGTATAATCATCAGGCCGAAATAACAGGATGGCCACAGGCGGTATCAATGCTGGATTGTTCAAAAACGCCAATGCACTCTGGGCGTCCGCAGGACATTCTACCAAAAGGATATCAGGTGTAAAGACCTTGATCTGATCGAGCATGCGAATGGCCGATCCCGGACCATGGTGACGGATAC
>JBBQMA010000355.1:0-3205 GCA_038328415.1 Chitinophagales bacterium
AAGGAATAGAAATTTTTGTTTCATAACAGGGGTGAGTTTTGTTCAGCGGCAAAAGTCTGTTTGGCATGTTATCCAAAAATGAAGTCCCGATGAATTACCCTTAACATTGGCTCATAAGAGCGTTAAGTTTGTGTAACCTCAATGTAAAGTCAATAAGGTGTATAGCATGCACGACTCACGTCAAGCCCAATAAAACCGAGCATTTACTGCCATTGAATTGCATGTTATGAAATCCTTAGCAAGCAAATGCATACCTTTGGAGAGAATGGTTCTTCCACTATGATAAAAAAATACGGTCTAAACCTTCTCTTATGTTTGTGTACGGGTCTGCTCCACGGCCAGAGCGACTGGGTGACCCAACTATATGCGGTTGATATAACCAAAGATATCCCATATGGAGATGCGCTCAATTTTGCAGGTACCATGCGTACCCTGACCCTTGATCTTGCATTACCTGTGAATGACGCGCCCCCTGCTTGTGGGCGCCCGCTAGTGGTGATCATCCACGGGGGCGCCTTCCTCGGTGGCGACAAGGCAGAAGGATATCCTTTGCAATTATTGAATGATTTTGCCGCAAGGGGGTATGTAGCTGCATCCATTAATTATCGACTGGGGATGTTTCAGACGGAGAAGTTTATCAACTGCAATATTTCCGTTATACCTGGTTTGGCCTGGAATTGCCTGAATATGACCGACTCGCTCGAATGGACCCGCGCCTGGTACCGGGCCGTACAGGATGCCAAGGGTGCGTTGCGCTATTTGATTAGTCAGTCTGATGCCTACCAGATTGACCGACGAAATGTGTTCGTTGTGGGGGAAAGCGCTGGTGCATTCACTGCGCTGGGCGTAGTCTATCTCGATGATGAAATAGAAAAACCGGCTTCCTGCATGACCTTGCCGGATGCACCCAAACCAAACGGTCTTTATGAATCACCTTGTGTCGTCGCTCCGGGATTTGCTGCTGATCTCAATAGTATGAATCTTTCCCGCCCGGATTTGGGATCCATCCATGGTACACTGCACACCGATGCGGACACATTTGCGATCAAAGCATGCGGTGATATTTATGGCGGATTATTTACCGATTTGTTTTCGGTCAATCATTATACTGTTATACCTGCTTTGTATCTCTATCATCAGCCCGCCGATTTAGTTGTCTCAATTAACAGCCAACCTATTCTTGCCGGTATTTCGGCATGCGCTTCGAGTCTGGGCGGCTGTCAGGCTATATACGGCAGACCGTATACCATGGGATCTACGAGTGTCGTAAATATGTTGGATGCGCTTGCATCAGGTGGCAAGGTCATACCCGATTATCTATATGATAAATCAACGAACAATGCATCTTGCATCGAGCAGGTATTAAATCCAGCACTTAGCGGTCATAGTCTGGATAATTATACGTTACGTACAACCACCATGGCTTCTTTTTTTGCGGCCAGAATGGACGAGTCGCCGGATTGCCTGATCTCATCCATAAGCCAATCATTCAACGGCAGAGAAATACAAATTTATCCCATTCCTGTTTCGGATCAATTATTTATTGATAATGCCTCTGAAGGAATTTATTACCGGATTCTTGATCCGATCGGCAATATCTTATTATCCGGAGCCCTGTACAATAAAACAATTCACGTTAATTCCCTACACCCGGGAATCTATTATTTGCAATTGGTTGATGACAAACAATTTATTACAAAGGTATTTGTAAAATAAAGGGTATTGAGATTGTTGTCATTGATGTATTGGTTGTCAGGTTGTCTGGGTCGTCTTTGTTTATTGATGTCTGTCCCCTCGCTACTCTGGACCTCCCTCCTCCCCTTCCGGCAATGTTTTTTTTGAAGCCACGCCAAGAGCCTTTAATTTCTGGGCACGGTTGAGTAAATTCCCTTTTCCGGTGTGTAATTTATTAATGGCTTCAGCATGTGCATCCGAAGCTCGTTGGAGGTGAGTGCCCACATTTTCGAGATTTTTTACAAAATCGGCGAATTTGTCAACCATGTTTCCCGCCTGCCGCGCTATTTCCTGGGCATTCCGGCTTTGGTATTCCTGCTTCCAAATACCGGCCACTGTTTTTAGTGTAGCCAGTAACGTACTGTTACTAATTAAAATAATATTCTTTGCAAAGGCCTCATTATACAAGGCAGGTTCTTCGCTGACCGCCAGATTAAATGCCGGCTCTACAGGCATAAATAAAAGCACAAAATCTGGACTACTTATACCGTGTAAATCCTCATATCGCTTTTCACTCAGCTCACGAATATGCCTGCGAATAGAAGCCAGATGCCCCTTTAAATGTTTTTCACGCTGAGTCAAATCCTCATCATTAACATACCGTTCATAATCAACCAGACTCAATTTACTGTCAATGACCAACGATTTATTTTCCGGGAGACTGATGACCACATCAGGTATCTGCCGCCGACCTTCTGAATCCGTTTCCGTGGCCTGGACCTGATACTGGATCCCCTTTTCCAAACCGCATTTCTCGAGGATGGTTAGCAGGATATTTTCACCCCAATTACCTCTTGTTTTACTATCTCCTTTGAGCGCTTTGGTCAGATGCATGGCCTGATCACCGATTTCTCTATTCAGCGTGGTCAGTTCCAGGATTTTAGATTTGAGGTCTGCATGTTCACGAATTCGGTCTTCATGTGTTTTTTCCACTTTTTCCCGGAATTCGCCCAATTTAATCTGGAGGGGAGACAAAAGTGCATTGAGTTTTTCGGCCTGATTTTCCTGCACCTGATTACTGGTCCGCTGCACGATACTATATGCCAATCGCTCAAACTCGGCTTTCATCTGCTCGGCTTGTTCCTGTCTGGCGGCGACTGTCTCAGCCAATTTCTCCTGTTGGAGACTGAGCCTGGTCTGTACCGAAGCCAGCTCTGCACGCAATCGGCTGATTTCTTCCTGCTGGCTATCCTGCCGGTGATGAGCAGCTCCCAGATCGCTACGCAATTCATCTGCCCGCTGCGTGGCTGCATCCCTGGCTTGCTGGATACCCGCCTTCTCCGCTTCCAGTTTTCCGGTTCGTGAACGGAATAATAGCAGCACCAACATCCCACCAAGCAGAAGGCCGCCAACTAGGCCGATCAATAAAGGAATTATTTCCATAGTGCAAATATTATTGGTTTTTCGGCCTATCCCGATAGACTTCGGATAAACATTTAGGAGCTACTGCAATATAGGCCATTCGCAAGGC
>JBBQMA010000356.1:0-3197 GCA_038328415.1 Chitinophagales bacterium
ATCCTTTCCCTGAATATCCGATTGAATTTGGAAATTCATTCCTGTCGGAGTTATCTTTTGTAGATTCTCAGGGCTGCTGAAAAACTTCCAAATTTGTTTTGGATTTCCTGGAATGTCCTGTACCCATTTTTTTATATACACTTTCATAACTGGTTTTGTGTGACACTGGGTGTCTGTTCAATAAAAGACGTACTACCTTTAGCAGCCTCTTAACAAACAAGCTACTCAGAGGGTTGTTAGCAATGTATACTATCTCAAATCCCGCAGTCGTTCATCACCTAAGGAAATCACTATGAAACGCGAAGAAGAAGAAAAAAAGAACAAACGGAGAGGCTTCATTATTGCCTTCTTTTTGCATGTCATTTTAATAGCTCTGGCCCTCTTTCCTTTCATGCGCTATAGTCTTCAACAGGATGTACCTCTTACCGAGGCGGTTGATGTAATCATGTTTGATTTTTCACGGAAGGAGGGAGCCTCCGCTAAAGCGCGGCCCGAAGCCAAGCAGGAGATGGTCAAAAAGTCACCCGCCCCTGCCAGTGCGGAATTATTTAAAATTGAACCGCTTCCCGTCCCTAAAGTGATCACAACGACCACGCCAGAGAAAATAAAATTACCGGAACCAAGTATGCCTCAGGTTAAAGAAGTACCTCAGGCTGAGTCTACAGTTGTCGATGCCGCTGAGGCAGTGGACCCTAGCCCTTCCACGAGCGAACAAGCTACAAATGATGCCCCTTCAGGCGATAATCAAACCGGAACTAGTGCAACTTCAGGTGAAATGGATGCTATTGAAGGGGAAGGTAAAGGCAGTCGGTATGATGGACTTGACCTAAGTGGCAATGGCGTCCTTACTCGAAAGGTGATTTCCCGTGCAAATCTGGAAGATATCGTCCGTCAAAACGGAGTTTTCGTGGTCAATATTTGCGTTAATCAGCGAGGTATCGTTGTCGGAGCAAAATATAATGAGGAACTCTCGTCTATAAATGACCCTGATCTGATTCGCAGAGCCATTGATGCAGCCTTGCAATATCGGTTTGAGGTAGACTACTCCGCCCCTCCGAAGCAATGCGGACGCATGACGTTTACGGTAAAAGGGATAAAATAGACCAATATACCCAGAGCGTTGTGTTAACACTACTTTAGCCAGTCCAAGTCTTGTGCTTTTTCCTCATATCTTCAAAATTAATCCTTTACGTAGTTAAGGATCTTTCCAGCATTTCTTTTTTGATCTGATAAAAAATCACTGCGACTTAACTGACACAATAGCATTAACACACCACCGGCAGAATGTCCCACAAGATGAATTTTGGAGAAACCCATAATAGTTCGAACGGAATCAACAAACGCATCCAACAAGAAATCAGCACTGGCACCACCCACGGCATTCCAGTCAAAAGCGAAAAAATGGTTGGCAGATTGATTATTGGAGGCAAATCGCTGGACCTGGAGGGCCTAGGTGTCACCAACTAGCCAAGAATCCATGGATAAAGACCGCAGGGGTTGAAGTCTGGATACAGGGCGTACCCTCATGGATTGACATCTTATCCTTTTTACAACTAAGGATGAAACTGACATGCAGAAGTAAGAAGCCAACAAATAGGATTGGCATAATTTTTAAAGAGATTTGAGTGGTTAGCCTCCAATTCATATTAGGTATACAAGGTTTTCAAAATAGAAGCAAGTGAAATCCTTTGTCTCTGTTAACAAACCTGATCGTTCCTTCTCGACGCAGGATAAAATGAATTGATTAGCTCCTTTTCGTTTCAAATTAATTTAAAACAAACCATTCAAACCAAATCTTCCTGAGAAAATTTGAAACAAAGGTTATAAAATATGTCATTTATCAAAGGCAATAGTTGGGATTTAGTAATCAACGAACATAAAATACTAATGCGAAGTATTTTATACTTTATGAAAATTCAACTATTGGAAAGCCGACAAGCCATTGGATACATGGAAATATAACAAACTATTCCACTTGACAAACAATTTGGCACTTCGAAAACAACCTAGTTTTTGTTCATCTAATTAGTTGACTATCTTTTGTTTAATTAAAATATATACTTAATAAAGATGTCACAATTTTTAATTTATCGGCAAACAAATTAACAAGCATCCCTCCATATTTGCCTCTGTTTCCCCTTAAAACATGATGCAGTCTGACTGTATGGTTATGCCATGCGTGCTCATATTGTTGGAGTACGAACTATTTATCACACATTTAAATCATCCAAGCGATGAGACAAATTGTTACCATTACAACCTTTGGATTTCTATTCCTGACATGTGCACTCAGTGCTCAAATATCCGGAACAGCCTTCCGGGATTACAACGGAAACGGCATTAAGGAGGGCGGTGAACCAAGTGTAAAGGGTATTACGGTGAAATTTTACAGTAATGCCGCTTCACCTTTTACTGATCAGTTGATCGGGACTGCGTCGACGGATGGTGTCGGTTTTTACACCTTTTCCCCCACACCAGTACAATATCCTATCAGGATTGAATTTACCATTCCCTCCAGTGGGCAATGTGATTTACAGGCTGGCCAGGACTTTCCAGCAGCAAATGGATCAACTTATGGTACATCGGTCCAATTTGCTTCTGGTCCTGGAACCCGCAACTTCATTGTGAGCTATCCGGTAGATTTTGCATTGGATGAAAACCCTAAAGTATATCTGCCGTGCTATGTGAATAATGACCCATTGGGTGGAGGTACTGCAGGTCCTTCTGATGCCTTTGTTGGGATGCGATATCGGGATAATGGCTACGGCTCAAATTCCGGTCGGGCACCAACCGCACCAATTGGCCCTCCTCATGAAGTCCTTGCTTATGCAAGTCAGGTCGGATCGGTTTATGGTGTAGCATTCAGCCGTCAGGCAAAGAAAATATTCACTTCAGCATTTTTGAAAAGACATAGCGGCATGGGTCCGCTAGGTGGTGGCGGGATCTATTTGATTGATCCAGACAATGTTAATTTGGCAGGAAATCTTGGTTTTGTTGACTTTGATGCTATTGGTATTCCGACAAGTAATGAAGGTGGTGCTTACACATTTCCCACCGCCAATAATCAAATATTTACAAGTAATGTCATTGGAACAAATAACCAGCGTGGATTAGGAGCAGACAAAGAGGATCCAAATCATGATCCCGCCTCCTATAGCCAGATCGGAAAGTTGTCATTTGGTGATATGGAATTATCC
>JBBQMA010000357.1:0-3196 GCA_038328415.1 Chitinophagales bacterium
GGTATAAATGCTGTAACCAAATCAGGTACCAATAATTTGGAAGGTACTGCATACTATTTTATGCAGAATGAAAATCTGATTGGAAAAACCAATAAAACATTGACAGATCAAACAGGAAGCACCGCTTCAAAAGTTGCTGAGTTTTCAAAAACAACATATGGAGCTTCTCTCGGCGGACCCATCATTCGCGATAGATTGTTCTTCTTTGTCAATGCAGAAATTCAAAAAGATGAAACACCAGCGCCATTTGATTTTGCTACCTATACAGGTAATTCTGACCAGGACCAGTTGAATGCACTACGCACCTTCCTTGTTGAGAACTATGAATATGATCCAGGAACCTTTGGAAGTGTGTCCGATGAGTTGGATGGCTTAAAGCTTTTTGGTAAATTGGATTTTAACATTAATCGTAATCACCGACTTACACTTAGGCACAATTATACAAAAGCTGAACAATTAGATCGATCTGCCAGTAACCCTAATAACATTAATTTTTCGAACAATGGCATATTCTTTCCAAGTACGACGAACTCTACGGCTTTGGAGTTAAATAGCCGTTTTGGTGATCGGATGTCCAATAACCTGATCCTTGGCTATACAACAGTAAATGATGACAGAGATCCAATAGGAGGCGACTTTCCATTTCTCCTGATAGAGGATGGACCTTCGAAGTTGATCCGTATTGGTTCAGAGGAGTTCTCAACTGCCAATGGGCTTGAGCAGTCCATTTTTACGATTACCGACAACTTCAAAATTTATAGAGGAGCACATACGATTACGATCGGTACCCATAACGAGTTCTATGACATATACAACCTTTTCATTGGTCAGAACTACGGTACGTACAGATATACCAGTATAGATGCCTTGACATCTGGTGCTGCTGCAAAAGAGTATGATCGCGCTTATTCACTTGTGGATAATTTAACCGGTGACGGTTCAGCTGCAGCCGCGGATTTTAAAGCGATCCAGTTAGGATTTTATTTGCAGGATGAATGGTCAATTACACCAAAATTCACCCTCACTGGTGGTATCCGGGTGGACGTTCCTATCCTTACAAGTGACCCGGAAGAAGACACCTATTTCAACCAAACAGCACTTCCTAAAATGCAGGCTGCTTATGCACTTGCGAGTGAAATCGAAGCAGGTAAAGCACCTGATGGTCAGATCATGTTCTCTCCTCGTCTCGGCTTCAATTTTGATGTCAATGGCGACAAAAAGAATATTCTACGTGGTGGTTTGGGTGTCATCACAAGCCGAATTCCGTTTGTATGGCCTGGAGCGATGTATAACAACAATGGTCTGACTCTCGGCCGGGTTGATGAAACTAATGCAGGTCAACCTATTATCTTCCGTCCTGATATAAATGATCAGTATAAACATCCTAACTTCTCCTTGCCATCTGGTGATATCAACATCTTCACAAAAGACTTTAAGTACCCTCAGATATTCCGGACCAATCTTGCGTATGATACTGAATTGCCCGGAGGAATCACTGCAACGTTTGAGGGTCTGTATAGTAAGACCTTGAATAACGTTCTTTATACCAATGTTAACTCAGAGCCTGTAGTGAAAAACAATTGGACCAATACGCCAGATGACCGCATTGTTTATACCCGCAAAGCAATTGACTCTAAGTATACATCCGTCTATGTTGGTTCAAATACAAATGACGGTTACACTTATACCTTGACGGCTGCCTTTGCTAAAAAGTTTAATTTTGGTCTGAATGCAACATTGGCCTATTCCTACGGTGACGCACAGGCAGTGAACGAAGGCACATCCTCGCAAAACTCTTCCCAATGGCGTGGGCAAATGACTCAACGTGATGGTCGTAATGCCCCTGTATTAGGTCGTTCTGATTTTGCCCTGGGTCATCGTGTTATCTCCTCATTAAGCTACAGGCAGAACTGGACACGTGATAAAAATGTAGCAACAACGCTCACATTATTTTATGATGGTGTGGCAGGTAGTCCTTATTCCTATGTTATCGGTGGTAACAGTGCCCGGAATATCAATAACGACCTTGGAAGTACCAGTTCAAACCGCGCCTTGATATGGGTACCTGCGGATGAATCGGAGATAAACCTTGTTCCTTACACAGCCAATAACGTTACTATTTCTGCGGAGGAACAATGGGAAAATCTGAATGCCTTCATTGAGAATGATCCTTACTTGAGTGAAAACCGTGGCCAGTATGCCGATAAAAATTCTAACTGGATGCCGTTTACTTCGTTCCTTGATCTTTCCCTTCGCCAGGACTTCGGTGTAAATGTTGGTGGCAAGAACCACAAATTCCAGATTAGCTGGGATGTATTCAATCTGGCTAATCTACTTAATAAAGAGTGGGGTGTAAGGTATTTTGTTCCAGGTAACTTTAATAACTATTACCTCTATGAACTTGCTGGATTTGAAAGCGATGGCACAACACCTCGTTTCAATTACCGCGGAGGTGATAAACTTGATAAGGATGCCTTGCAAATCGCTGATAACTCATCTCGTTGGCAAATGCGTCTTGGTCTGAGGTATATCTTCAACTAATCCGATGTTCAGAATCATTAGTTAATTTTCAAAGGCCAGTCCAGTTGGACTGGCCTTTGTCTTTCAATCAACAAGCGTGGAAATCAAAGCTACCTTTAGGGTCACTAAGCAGTCCAAATGAACAATGTTAACGCCTTGAGGCAGCAAATTGAATTAGAAGGAGCACGGTTGATTGCTGTTTCCAAAACGCACCCGGTAGAACATATCCTGAATTTGTACAATCAGGGCATAAGGGATTTTGGTGAAAACAAAGTACAGGACCTCTTAGCTAAGTCGCTACTCCTTCCAAATGATATTCATTGGCACTTAATCGGGCACCTACAGACAAACAAAGTAAAATACATAGCGCCGTTCATTTCAATGATCCATACTGTCGATAGCCAAAAACTGTTGGATGAAATTGAAAAGGAAGCCTCCAAAGCAGGCCGGGTAATTCCTTTCCTTTTCCAATTTCATGTAGCAAAAGAGGATAGCAAATATGGTATCGAACCGGAGAATTACCAATGGGTATTGGACCTTGATTTGCAACAGGGTTATACACATGTATTGCCATCTGGAGTGATGGGTATGGCTACGTTTACTGATGATAAACTGCAAATTATCCGGGAATTCAACCACCTGAAGGAAATATATAATCAGCTGAAGGAGTTTAAGT
>JBBQMA010000358.1:0-3174 GCA_038328415.1 Chitinophagales bacterium
GAGGTCGCTGGGGGCAAATTAATCACAATAGATAGTTTGGATGAAGATGGCATTTATCGGGCGTTAGAGAGGGCTCATAGCCAAAAATGGATAGAGGTGACGCCAAAACAGTTCAGATTGTCTGATTCTGTTGCACATTATGTGCGTCTCTTCCAATCACTAATATGAAAAAGCCTTCGGCATCCAATTGATGTATGCCAAAGGCTTTTTCTGAAAAGAGAATTGTTTTCTAATTTTAATATTCAAAAAGCAATTCCATTATGCTTCCAGGAAGCATGTATTGAGGCGTTTAGAGCATTTGTGATTACATGACTGTCGGTTCTCCAAAGGAGGACTCATGTACAACAATCAGTTGCCTGATTCACGTTTTTGTTTGTTTTCCTGCTGTTTTTGCGTATACGCCGCAGCTTGTTCAGCAGTGAGCACAGTGCTTGTGACTTCAGCTTGGAACTGAGCTATTTTAGCACGGCGAGTTTCCTTGTCAGTAGCCGCCTGAAGGTCGTACTTAGACGCAATATCGGAAATTTGTTGTGATTGTTCCGGTGTTAGAGACAATCCTAGCTGATCAAAAATCTTTGTAAACCGCTCTGCTGGATTTGCTGCTTTTTGGTTTTGTTGTGGAGTCTGTGCAGCTTGATCACCAGATTGTTCCGTACCTGTAGTTTCATCAGATGTTGATTCCGTTTTGGGGTCATTGCAAGCAGCTACTAAGCCCAAAAAAGTTAGTGCCAGTGCAATTAAGAAGAAGTTTTTCATAATTAAAAAGTTTAGGGATAAAAGTACAATTGATTATTTTTTATTCATTGGCTACCACCCTCATGACCATTGGCATCGGGTTGAAGCTTTCGAAGTGTACGATGCAAATTTAACCATTGTTCCGTCAATGGATCGATTTTATCGCCGTTTGAAGAAAGTTGTTTGTTTATTTCCAGTTAAGCCATAGCGGCATTCACCGCGCATAATTGAATTAGATCCTCCTCTTTGCTATGATCTTTCAGGTTTCTGAATTTTTCAATCATATCGGCACTCCGAAGGGATGCAATCGCCTTGCGGTAACGTTCACTCTGATTGAAAAAGTCGCCTGCTAACAGCAGATGATAAACGGAATATATAGCTTCCAGTTGCTCATGCCCAATACCATCAGACCCGGCAAGTTCGGGAAAATGAATGGCAGATGGCTCGTAGAAGGCTGTTATTAGTTCTTCTACAACTTTATATCCATTTTCCATTAATTCATAGCCCGATTGGAGGCCGGCTAGATTGCCTTCGCGAATAGCCTGCACAATTCCAGGAGTAATGACTTTTGCGCTCTTCAGACCTAGGTATATACCACTGGAGAAGATTGGGTCCAGAAATGCTGCAGCGTCACCAACAATGGCATGGGTAGGTCCAAATTTTTCAGATGCATAATAGGAGAAGTCTCCGTTGCTGACAACTTCCCAACACATTGAAGCATCCTTGATAATACTCATTACCAGCGGTGATTCGCTCAACTCTTGAAGATAAAATGCCTCCTGCCATTTCCGTGCACCGTGTTCCTTCATCAGTATCTGACGTTGCTCCTGGGCATAGTCCATATTAATGGCGAGCCCGACACTCAAACGGTTGTCGTTTAAGGGGATTAACCAGATCCACCCCAGCTTTTTGCCGCCGAAATGGACAATAGTTATATTTCCATGCGCAAGTGAAGGGGTCAGATGGACATTCTCCCAATGCGAACTTAAAGCGAGACGTACATTCAGACTTTCAAATTTTTTCTGGATTCCAAGTTTACGTGCCAGAAAACAGTCCTGCCCTGAGGCATCGACGAGGAATTTGGCCCTGAGTTCAAACATTCCCTTTTCCGGATGTTTGACCTTAACCAAAACGCCTCCTCCCGGAGCTTGAAGATCTGCTTCAATTACTTGGGTTTCTTCCCAAGCTTCCGCCCCTTCTTTTCGACTATTATTTAACATCATCTCATCGAAATGCGCCCGGCGTGCATGGAAAGAAATACTTTCAGGTCCATCCAGCATTTTATCAAAACACCAATGCGAACTCTTCGCGCCATCTGGATTGGAAAAAGTAACCCCTGGTTTACGTGAAAAACGACGCTTCATTTCATCCAAAACGCCTAGTTCTTCAAATAAACTGTAACAGTAGGGCAACATCGATTCGCCGACATGTTCCCTGGGAAATTTTGCTTTTTCCAGCACAAGCACAGAGACACCTTCCCTTGTCAAGAATGTTGCGAGGGAGGATCCGCTTGGACCACCCCCAATTATGATGACATCAAATTCGTTGTTCATGAGATTCCATTAGGTTATTAGATAGATATGCTCGATGTCCCGGGGAGAAAGACCACCGAATAACACGATAAAAGATCGTTTTGTTCTTGCTCATAATCCCATGGATTGTGCTATGATTGTTTTTTGCATTTCAGAAGTGCCTGAGTAAATCGTACTACTCAGCGCATCCATTTGGGATTGTTCTACATCCGTATCACGAATACCCGCGGATTGAAAGATGGCAGATATCCTGAGCGTTGATTTTTTGTATAGTTCGCTGATCTGAAGCTTCACCATAGCCGCTTCACGACCAACAGATTTGCCCTGATCCATTTTCCAGGCTGTGGCATAAGCCATTAAACGGGTTGCTTCCAATTTTGATTGAATGTCAGCAAGTTCATGACTTACTGCTTGCCGGCTTTCTCTGGCCAGTCCACTACTATATTGCTGCCTTACCATGCTGACAGATTTTTCGATCAGCCGTTGTAAATTGCCCATGTGGCATCCTCCGAGACACACTCGCTCCCATTCCATCGACCTGTTAAAAATGTGGGCTCCGCGACCTTCCTGCCCCACCAAAAAGGAAGGATCTACTTTTGTTTGACTAAAATAAAGGCTGCTAAGCGCACTGCTTTTTAATCCGGCCTTATCAAGCGCCGGACCCGAAGTGTATTCATGCAGCTTTCGATCCAGCCAGAACGCGCTTATTCCACCCATAAATCCTCTGCCGGGGTCTGTAGCAGCATACAAAAGCAGCGTATCTGCTACGGGTCCATTGCTGACAAAGGATTTTGTCCCATTGATCTCGTAACCCTGGCTGCCCAATATGGCTGTTGTTTGCATCTTAAATGCATCAGAACCGGCATTTGGCTCGCTCATCGCATTTGCAGCTATAAGTGTCCCGTTT
>JBBQMA010000359.1:0-3158 GCA_038328415.1 Chitinophagales bacterium
AGTGCGCTGACATCATCCGAATATCCTGAAACCCATAATCCACCATTGGGGGCAGGAGCATTACTACCCTGAATACATGTGCCGACATCATTAGAAGTTGCATTGATATTATATTGTTTCCAAAAGTTAGGAACGCCAAAATTAGTACCGACCTTAAGGATAAAAACTTCTTCGTCTCCCCCTGAAGTAAGTGCTATTTTTCCGGTTATGTAATAAGCTCCCTGATTTCCTGGAGAGGTGTCGAATGCCGTAACAGAAGTGGCCGTGGCCGAACGACCGTTTAAGATGTAGACTCGATTCCAAATCATAGTACCATTGCAATCTATCTGAGCAACTACTACAGCATTTTGACCGGTAGATGGATCGTATCGTGTACCAACAAGGACAAAGAAACCATTAGCATCCACTTTAACACAGGCACTTGTGTACACATAGTTACTTGTAATATTTCCAAGACTATTTGACCAAATGACCAACCCATTGATATCAACAAGGGTGAGGATCATAACTTTTCTACCTGTGCTGGCGATGATATACGCATCGGCATTATTGCAGACTGCTTTTTCGATCCAGGCTGCATTGTCAAAATAAAACTGTCCATACATTCTGGATTGTTGTGAGAATGTACCTGAATTGTCTAGCCAATCGAGTTGAAGGTCACCATCCGGAATGCTATATAGACTGTTAGGATGATTGCCATTGCTGCTGAGTACTATATACTCACCACCAACAGTGATCAATCCGCCCGGACTTCTTTCATTCGTTGGAATACCAAATCCGATTACGGTTTGAAATTGACCATATCCGGTCAAGATATTGGACATACACAGAATCATCACCAACATCCTTGATCTGACCTTTGTATAGCTGAGCGTCTTTTTCATTTTTTGAATATTATAATGTTGCAAAGAGGAATTCAGGCGATTATTGACATGGGTCTATATGAAGCGTTGTAATCGCGCTGCATCCAAGATTTGGATCTGTCACGGTAAGGGTATAGTCCGTCCCTCCCGGATCAGGGATATGAATAAATTCACAACCATTAGTACCCGTCTGTGTACCCGGCCCGCCATTACTGGCTGACCAGACATAAACCAGTGGCAGAGATCCTGTATTGATACAAGTATTAAAGGAGGTGCATCCGCTAAGGGTGATTGGAAGTCCATTGCATGCACAGGGATTGTCCACGGGACATGTTATTATGGCTACAATGGCACATACCTCCAGACAAAATTTGGAAGAAGTAACTGTAAAGCAACCATCAAAGACACTGACTTCATAACAGGCATATTGCATGACATTGATTGAAGTTAAAGTAGGTCCTGAACCAATGACAGCTCCGTTGCAATACCAATTATAAGATAGCGCACCAGGAACCGGAGGAATGCTGAGTGTGTCTGCATCACCTTTACAGATTTGGTTGGCTGTACTTGAAATGACAGGAATAGGTGGAGGTTGCTTGAGGCAGATTCTGACGATATTACTGTCACACGGATCACAGCCGGAATTAGGCCAGCTTAATGGCCGACAATTGACACGATAGTAAATACATGTTGCACCAGGTGGCCAATAGTATGGAGAAGTAACATCTGTTTCCTGAAGTGTGTTTGTATTTTGAAAAGGATTACTTGTACCCAAATCAAACCAAACACCTGGCAAACTTGTATCGAATTGATATTGCCAAACCGGAGTGCAGTTTTGAAAATCCGAGGGATTTAACATCCCTATCATTGCACTATTTCCCGGACAAATCAGATAATCGTTTGTCCCTCCAAGCGGGTTTGGGCTTAAGGTAGCAGGCGATATACCATCAAGAGGACCGCACAACGGTTGTGGGTCTACAGGAATGCAAATTTTTACCGTATAGACCGGACATAAACAGTGGAGAATTTTAACTTCAAAACACAGATTTGAAGCCATAGCCGGACCATTGTATGTGATCGAAGTTAAATTATCAAATATAGGATTATGTACCCCATCAACGCACCATTGGATGGTTGTTAAAGGTGAAGGTGGTATAACCCAGGGGTCCGTAGAACTAAGTGCAACATCAATGACAACCGGTCCCTCGCATAGTGTATTATTAAATGGGGTGGGAGGCTGGATGGTATAATTCAATTGAGCATTCGTAACCGCACAACATATCAGCAAACTTCGTTCCTGTGTGATGTACGTGCAGGTATCATTTCCCATAATTTTCTGGATCCGGGCGCGATATTTACGATCCACATATCCCATTGGAAGATTGCTGCAATCTGCAGTGATGATACCTGCCTGAACCGGGAAGCAGAGGGCATTTAATGCATTTGCATAACCTGATAAATCAGGATCTGGTGCAAAAGGCGCTCCACCTTCACTTGACTCCCATATTACGATTGACCCGGGAGGAAGACTGAAGGGAATGCCACTTTCTGTGGCGCACAAATGCACGTCATCTCCTTCGCAAATCGAAACCAAATTGATAGGAAATAGGGAAGGAATATCTGAAAAATCAACCTGATAAATTAGAGGGGCACAGGTATTACATACATAGTTACTTGTCAGGTTTCCATTGGTTAGATCAAAACCATTTAGTATTCCGTTATTCGGTGGGCTTGCAGCATCTAATACCTGCGTGATAAGGCTATTGTTTCCCCCGGGAATGGCACCATCATCGTCAAAAGTCCAATTTAACTCCAGATTTGGTGATGAACCGGAAAGCGTACAGTCTTTATAATCCATTATTTCGGTCGCCGTTCGCACATCACTCCAAATACGGACTTCATCTACCAATCCATCCCAATCCTGACTCGGTAAAATGCCGCTTCCACTTCCAATCTGGAATGTTGGTTGAGACGAGAATGAAATGGTGTTTATATTCACCACAACAATCGGAACCCCATCAATATAAATTTCAACATCTGATCCTGTTCGGGTAACGGCAATATGATGACATGATTGTGAATAGTCCGTTGTTGAAATTGGTAGAGGGGGAACAAAAACGCCCCCGTTATCAAAAAAGAAATGGATTTGGCCTCCATTGCAAATGCCAATCTCAAAGGTATGGGGTATTGGGACTGTACCAAATAAAGAAAACAGCGTCTGGAAACCACCAGAACAACTACCTCCCTGACTGTTTGAATAAAACCAGGCTTCAATCGTAAAGGGACCTCCCCATG
>JBBQMA010000360.1:0-3156 GCA_038328415.1 Chitinophagales bacterium
ACTTGCGGCCTCAACTTTGGGAAAACCCTGTTGGGTGAAGTTGCTCATCATATTCGGGTAAATTCGCCGGTATTTTTCTGTGCCTCTAAAAGTTTGGGATGCACCGCCACCCATGAAGTTTGGAACCAATAAGGTCATGGATTCTCCAATGCCATAACTCCAGTCAAATGCGTAAGTTTTGTCAAGACCGGAGCCTTTTTCTGCCTTCGCTTTAAGCTCGGACTTTCCGCGTATCGTCTCTTTAGAATACTCGTAGGATGGCCATAACATCGACAGTGTGCTTGCCAGACTAAGCGCGGTAGCCAAGGCTATCAAACCAATGGCTATTAAAAAATGCCTGAGTTGCTGTTGTTTAACGGCCTGAAACCCGTAAACAAGGAGACCGATCCCCAGCAATAAAAAAGTATAGTAGGTGATCTGATAGTGGTTGGATAGGATTTGTAAGCTGAGGAGTACCGTAAAAAGCCCGGTTCCAATGAGCCATTTTTGGCGCAGCAGCAGCAATGCAGCGGCCCAGATTCCCGGCGTAAATGCGATCGCAAGCATTTTAGTACTGTGACCAGCTTCTGCCAAATCCACATAATACGTGGATATGCCATAACTGATGCCTCCCATCAAAGCAATACGCCAGTCAATGCCCATTATCACCAAAGCGAGATAAGCCATAAACATCGCCAAAAGGATGACAAAGTGAGGTAGTGTAATATCCTGCCACCACAAACAGGCCTGAAGTAAAACAAAATCAAGACTTCCTCTCGCCGTGTGGCGAATCATATATACGGGCATGCCGCTAAACATGCTGTTTGTCCATAACGGGGTCTTGCCATCAATAGCATCATAGGCCATCATTTCCGTTTGCATTGCCCTAGCACGTTGGTTGTCCGGTTGGGCCAATACCTTACCATCGAATACATAAGGTTTAAAAAGCATGAAAGCTGCCGCAACCATGATTGCATAGGCTAAGAGATGTGGCCAAAGTCGGTTCCAGATGTACATATAGGCGATTTTTACGTGGCCAAAAGTAGGCAAAAGCATTAAAAATGGCGCTATTCCTTTTGAACGTCAACCAATCCCAAGGAAATGGCCCACAAGGGTCTCTGGTCTACCTGATCCCGAGAATATGTATTTTTGCCGGCGATGCAAGATGTCGTTCCCGCCACGCCCCGATTTTCTATCATAACCGTCTGTTATAATGCACTTGGACCATTAGAAAGGACCATGGAAAGTTTAGCTGTTCAGACTGCGTCGAATTTTGAGCATTTGGTTATTGATGGCGGATCTACCGCTGGCACACCTGAATGGCTCGCCCATCAGGATCTTCCACATTTTCGATGGATATCAGAAAAAGATGAGGGTTTATATGACGCAATGAATAAGGGTCTTGCCCTTGCTAAAGGTGACTTTGTTTGGTTTGTGAATGCAGGTGATCTTGTACACTCATCGGATACCTTGCAAATACTGACCGAGGCATCCGCAAATGATCCGGATATTCTTTTTGGGGAGGTCCTTCTCGTCACGCCGGAAGGCAAGAGGATAGGAACAAGAAGCGATTCAACGACACGCAAATTACCGGAAGTTCTTGGCTGGCAGGATATGAAGTACGGGATGGTCGTTTCGCATCAGGCTTTTTTGCCAAAACGAATGCTCGCGCCTGACTACATAAAGGATAATTTATGTGCGGACATCGATTGGGTGATTAAATGTTTGAAACGCGCTCATGTTATTGTTAATGCGCATCTTATTTTAGCACGATTTGAAACGGGTGGTCTTTCTTCAAGGCGTCATCATACATCTTTAAAGGATCGGTATTTTGTATTGCAATATCACTTTGGTGTTCTTTCTAATTTATGGAATCACATCTATATTGGTTGGAGGGCCTTTCGAATGAGATTGAATGGTTGAAAGATGTTAAGAAGCATTTGGAAGGATGATTTTATGTCGAATGCATTTTTATTCCTCTGCATAGATGGCTACTTTCCGTTTGCCGGGCAGGGTGTATCCCCGATACATACCTTCGGTGTTGAAGGGCATGGTAAACCTTCCCATCGTATCCAGAGCGATTAGTCCACCTCTCCCGCCTTTTTGAAGCAATTCCTGGTAAATGAGGATTTGACCTGCTTCCTCTGGCGATTGACTGTTGTAGCGGACTCTTGCGGCCATGTCATGAGCAATGGCATAACGGATAAAATATTCGCCGTGGCCGGTACAAGAGACAGCACAGGAACGATTGTCAGCATAAGTGCCTGCCCCAATAACAGGAGCATCGCCAATGCGGTGCCAACGCTTATTAGTCATTCCTCCAGTGGATGTGGCCGCAGCAAGATTTCCCGATTTATCAAGAGCTACAGCGCCTACAGTACCATATTTAAAAACTTGTTTTTCAGGCGCTACCGACGAAAGATCTTTTTCAGTTTCCAGTGCTTTTGCCCGTTGCAGATTTTGCCAACGTAGCTCAGTATAAAAATAGGAAGGAGAAACTGTATCCATACCAATTGATAAGGCAAAATTCTCAGCTCCTTCACCAAAAAGAAAGACATGCTCCGATTTTTCCATCACCGCTCGAGCCACTTGCACTGGGTTTTTGAGGCGTGTTACACCAGCAATGGCTCCGGCGGCAAGCGTGTGTCCATCCATGATGGACGCATCCAGCTCATTTGTTCCGTCATAATTAAACACAGCCCCTTTGCCGGCATTAAATAAGGGCGAGTCTTCAAGATACATGATGGTTGCTTCAATAGCATTTAATGAAGATCCACCTGATATCAAAATGGCCTCCCCAGCATCGAGTGCCTGATTCAAGGCAACACGGTAAGCACTGTCCATTTCCGGCGCCATTTTATCTTTTTCAATGGCCCCTGCTCCGCCGTGAATAACTAATACATAATCAGGGCGCTTTTTAAGAGGCAAGGATGATTGTTTAGGCCCGGATTCACAGCCGGTTATCCCCAATAGGATTAATGATAGAACCCAAACAAAATGAAGCGCCATAACAATTGTAATTGTCTGCAAGATACGGTGACATCTTTTCCAAATGAAGGAAATATATAGAAGCAGCTTTATATCTTTTACGTCCTATATATATCCTAAAGTGTTATGTATGGTGGTTTGAAACAATTTATAGACCTTGGCAGGTCAAATAGTGGAAGAGGACAGATT
>JBBQMA010000361.1:0-3126 GCA_038328415.1 Chitinophagales bacterium
GGGTTCAAGAGTGACATAAAGTGTACTCGATGAGATTAAATGTTTGTCCTCATCCCGAACGGATTCAATAGCATTTACTTCAGCGTGAGCACTCCCGTGTCGATAATGATAACCTTCACCTATAATTCTCCCTTCATAAACAAGCACGGCACCTACCTGTGGATTTGGAGATGTGTCACCTTCAGCAAGGCTCGCAAGATCCAATGCTCTTTGCATATAAGAATCATGTAGTTCTAAAGTTTCCTTTGAATGTGATCTTGAAAAATTCATCCGAGTTTAATCCAGCTTATGATGTTGTTACAAAGCTAAGGGCAATTGCCATATTGCTTACGGATATTTTAAGAGTGTGAAAAGGAAGGCGTAACCTGCATTTCAGTGGTACATTCAGTTTTGTGGCCATCAATTTCTTACCTTAGCAGTCTCTGGAGTATATACTGTGATTATTCAGTATTTTTGTGCTTTATCTTAACTATCAATTTAATCTATGGGCTGGTTTAAACGTCTCAAAGAGGGGATAACAACAGCAACTAAGCATAAGAAGGAAGCTCCAGATGGCATCTGGTATAAGTGTGACTTATGCAAGGAAGCCAGCACAATGAAGGAACTTAAAGAGAACTTCTTTGTATGCCCCAAATGCGGGCACCATACACGAATAGGTTCAAGTGACTATTTCGATTTGCTTTTTGATAGTAAGTATGAGGTACTATGGAATAACCTGGTGGCCGTTGATAGTCTTGATTTTGTTGATATAAAACCATACGTTGACCGACTTCAGGATGCCGTAGAGAAAACAGGGCTGAATGAATCGTTGGCCGTGGCTGAAGGAAAGGTTAATCGCCGTCCTTTAATTGTAGCTGCAATGGATTTTAGATTTATTGGCGGAAGTATGGGTGCCGTCGCGGGGGAGAAAATAGCACGTGCAGTCGACAGGTGTATTGAGAGTCAGACACCGTTAATGATTATATCAAAATCTGGCGGGGCCAGGATGATGGAATCTGCGTTTTCTCTTATGCAAATGGCGAAAACTTCAGCAAAGCTAAAACAGCTCTCTGAAGCTAGAATTCCTTATATTTCACTAATGACGGATCCAACAACAGGAGGTGTCACCGCTTCTTTTGCAATGCTTGGTGATGTCAACATTGCTGAACCCGGTGCATTAATTGGATTTGCTGGCCCACGTGTGATTAGGGAGACAATCAAGCAAGACCTTCCTGATGGCTTCCAGAATGCAGAATTTTTACTCGACCATGGTTTTATGGATTTCATTGTCCATCGGAAGGATCTGAAAGAGCGAATTTCTGATATGCTCCTCTTATTTGGCAATGCCGCTGCTTAGTTCCAAGACTTCTTATTGGCCTTTCGCTCTTAAAGCTTCACAACAATTAGTTCTGAAAGGAATGGATCGTAGTGTTCAAGCATAGTGGTCATTAGGCTTTTACCATATCGGGCCAACCAAGGAAGGAAGTTGTCATGCCGTTCCTGAAGTTGTCCTTCAGGTAACATTTTTGAATATAGGTTTCGGATGAGTTGAACTTCCTGTTCCTGTTTGTTTTTAAGTCCACGTACCATCTTTGATTCGAGCACTTCCAGTTGCTTTAGTATGTGGACTTCTGCGGATTCATAGCTTCTCACCAATGTCGAATCAATAGATGCCAGTTTTTCCCGAACATTACGCAGCACGTCTAAGAGGTCTCTTTTTTCCTGATTGAGATCGCTAACTCCATTTGCATGTGCCAACACATACTTGCGAATAGTATCATCTATTGGTTGAAAGATTTCTTCGAATTTCATTTCCAGCCGAAGTAATCGATGTTGGTTTACATCGTCAACAAACCAGGTAGAGTGCCTTCTATGCAGAATGGGAAAGGGTATATTATAGTGTGCAAATAGATCACCTAATTCTATCCAATAGGCTAATTCACCACCACCACCTATAAAAACAAGATTTGGCAGAATGGTTTCCTGCAGGATTGGCCTAAGAATCACATTAGGACTAAATGCTTCGGGATTATTTTGAATTCGTTCAATCAATTCGTCTTCGGTCCATTCCAATGTCGTTTGTAGAGCATGTAATCGGCCATTGGATAATCTTACTATTCGGGCCCTTACTCCTGTGTCCATATAGAATAAATTGATGGGTCTTGGATTGGCCTGGGATTTTATACCTGCATTTTCTAATCTATTTATAGTGTTGGTAACTAGTTTGTTAGATATCTCACTCTTGATCTCTTCATTAATAATATGAGCAAAGGATACTTTAGCTTCTACTGTATCCAAATCAATGACTATCAATCCAAATTCACCAAGCAAATGATGTAAGAACATTCGGGTGGCCTGGCCAAATGTGTATTGGGGTAAATATGAGTTTTTAAGTAACTCGATAATCCATTTGCCGTTAGGAAGGTCTCCTAACAGTCGCGCCATATCCTGGATAAGATCAGGGATATTACCTAGAGGCATTCGCCCTACAGGGCCCTCCATTCCTGTATTCCAGGTCAAAGTTTCTCCAAAAATATGGGTATGTCTCACTTCTTCCAGGTCATGATCTTCTGCGCCCAAAACAAAAACAGGTACGACTTTTATGTCTTTCAAACCAGATGAAGCCGCTTGTGCCATTCTAATTGCGCTTATTGCCTTCGAAAGGAAATATAGTTTTCCTCCAAATAACAAGGGCTGATGAGCAGTTGTGATACAAAATGTATTTTCATTCTTCAACGCCTCAAGATTCTGTTCCAAAAGAGGTGGTCGAGTTACACCTTCGTATTGTCTATTGAGAATTGCTAAGAGGGTAGACCGATTTTTATAGGTCGCTCTTTTTTTTTGTACCTGATCGCTAAGGGTTGACAAGTCAGGTACTGGTGTTAAAAAGGGTAGTAAGTGCGGTGCTCGCGCCACAATTGCACGATCCAATGATGAAAAAATAGGAACTTCATCAATCGCGAAATGATGAACGGTAGGGATGTCAATAGAAACCATGGCTGTAAAAATGCGAATTCTCCACGAATTGTTGTGATGACAATGCAAAACCTAACTTTGCTGCATGGCTTTTGTACTTCAACCGGAGGAATTTCTTGCTTTAAGACGGCAAGGCATACCCATATTGGATGTTCGTTCACCTGTTGAATT
>JBBQMA010000362.1:0-3116 GCA_038328415.1 Chitinophagales bacterium
CCTCCATATCGTTGGATATTGGGATTGGAGGAATATCTTTCTCCAGGTAGGTGCTGATATGGTTCATTAGACCATCGACTATCGTAGTGGGTGGCACATTGGCTGTCAAATGTGCATTTATGACAGCGGAAGTGAGATCGAAGAGGGTCGATCTGTCATTATAGGTGAGTTTTCCTTCCAATGAGTCAAGGTAGTAGGATTTGTCCTCCCGGTTTATTCGGAAATCTGTCATAAATATATTTCCAACGAAATCATCTTTACCCCCTTTGCCTGCTGCGTTAATCGAGGTACTGAGTTGGATTTCATCTTCACTTAGTTGCAGCGCTTTCAAGTCCATGTGCTTCAATTGGATTTGGGCATTAAAGGATGGATAAAGGCTATCCAATATACCCTCTGCTAAACAAATGAATTTTAAATTTTCATTGTTCCCTGATCCATCCACCTTGAATTCACGCTTATCTAATGTACCGGCCAATTTAATTGTCTGATAATCCACTCCTTTAAGAATCAAGGTGGTAAACGTGGCTTCCAGTTTGGTTTGCATTTGATAAATATCCAGACTACGGCCATCAATTTTTATTATTCCAGTGATCATTTCCGGGACATTGCTATTAGTATATTTTGCGGCATTAAGTGAGTTAATTTTAAGTTCCCCTTTGTATCGAGGCGTTTCATTTTGTTGATCATACATTACTGTTCCTTCGAGATCGCCTTCCGGGATACGAATGGTATATGTACTCGTTATTTTTTTATTCGTTCCGGTAAGTTGACCATCAAACTGGACATATTCTGGAATAGTTAATGTACTATCAGGAGCTATGATAAGCAATAAATCCTTTCGGACTGTGTATAATTGCGTCTCATCGAGATTAAATTGTAAAAGATCAGGATTTGTTAATGATTTGATCCTGCCTTTTACGAAAATCCTGGTATCATTTGCTAGCGAGGCATTCAGATGCTGTATTGTAAAATCATCGAATGTGCCACTCGCATTGAGACGGCCATCAACAGGATATTGAAGAAATGGGCCAATTAATGTATCTTTTTCCAGCTCTGGTGCAAAATATAGAATTTCCACCGGGGAGATGTTTAGTTGGGATAAATTAAGTGAAAATTGAACATCTTTAAAATTATGAATCAGTTGGTTTATATTCGCATAGTTGAGGGCTGCTTCACCTTGTATTTTGGATTGGTTTGTAATTACATGGAATTTATTTAGGGTTACATTCCGGTCATCTGCCTGGAGTGAAAATCCCAGTTCGGAAATAGTAAAGCCACAGTGGTCTTTTACTTGAAGTTTTTTAATCTCTGAACGAAATGTATGATCTTTCAACGTAATATGATCCAGGAGTAGTGAGTCGAGGGTCAGGTCCAAATCTCCCTGATTAAATACGTTTGGGGTAGATTCAGTTTTCTTATTTATAATTGTGAAATGATGGTTTGTGAAAGCAGATTCTCCTAGGTTTATTTCCCAGTCAGGCCATTGAAATAATTCAGGTGATTTATTATCGATGAGTGTCGGTTGGATTGATATTGTTTTTTCGGTGCTTACCGTAGGATTGGTTGAATAGAATATATTCAAATCGTTTTGATTCAGTTTTTGAACGCTAATGCTATTCATCGCTTTGCCGGATATAGGATATTCAAAATGCACTGTATGTGACCTATGATGGCCCAATTGAAGGTGAGCCACATTGCCTTTCGTACGGTGATGATAGCGTAAATCAAGTGTATCGAGATTCAGTTGGTCGAGTATTAAGGAAATCTGTTTTGCAGCGTTATCAGATAGGTTGTGGATTGTATCCGGATTTAATAGAGTGGGTACACCTTCCCATTGTTCAATGGTCGCCTGTACGCCGGATAAAGCGAAATTTTTAAATTCAAAATTAAGTTTGTCCGACTGGAAGGGATTCATTTCAAATCCTAATTTGTTTAAAATGACCAGAGCCTCGATGCCTGCTTGTTTATCAAGAAAGGAGAGGTCCACATGTGAAAGATTAATATCTGGAAGCGCTATCATCCATTTCGTTGTATTATCAGGATCTTTCGGTTTGTCTTTAGGGGCAAAGGCATCAATAATATATTGATAATTAAAATCTTGATTCACTCTGCTGACTTTAGCCTTTAAGCCATCGAGACTAAAGGAAGTAAGATAGATTTGATTGTCCAGAAGGTTTTGTAAGGCTATGGCGACTTCCATATTTTTGAGATAGAGGAGCGTGTCACCCTGCATATCTTCTATATAAAGCCCTTGTAGCCATAATTTGCCGTTGAATGTAACCAGCAGGCGATCTACGGAACAATTAGCTCCTGTTTTATTTGTAAAATACGCAGTAGCCAGATTGGTTATTTTTTTCTGGACAGCAGGTATGCGGATTAGAAGGATAAGGAGGAATATCAATGCTACCAGCGACGCCAAGCCGACTATCGTCCAGCGTAGGATGCGTTTGGGCCAAGATGGCACTATGATTTTATTTGGAGCCTCTTTGATATCTGATTTTTGTTAATATTTTAGGCAAAATACTAATTTTTTGCTATTCACCTCTTATTCAAATGGATGTTTATTTGTATCTGAACAAAAGGGGGTACTTTTTGTTGCGTGACATTCAAGTGATTCGGCCCTGATTCTTCCCTTTCTCAGTGTTTTGACCTACTGTTGCTGCATTATATTCTTATTTGGAGTTTCTTATTTTCTTGAATTTGAAATCAACCATTTTGAAATCGATTTTTTGGGCTTTAAATGCCTTATGATTTAACATAAAGCTTCTTGACCCAAGAGTCTAAAGTCTTGCTACCTTTAGGCATTTGATAGGCTAAGCAATAAGAATTTCATGAAATATTTTTTTGTTTTCAGTTTTTTCATCATAGCAGGTGTTGTCCGCGCCCAAAGTACGCTTCCTTTTAGGGACTCTATCCTGATAACAGGTGATGTTGTATCTGAACAATGGGTAGATGCGACAAAATTAGTACAGTGGGTCACGCACATCATTGGAGATGTGGATATCATTAATCATGCAGGTGTACTTCATGGGGTAAAGAAGGGGTTGAAGGGAATACGTATTTCGGACTTGTTAAAGGATGTAGTTTTGAAGGAAGAAAGGCCAAAGTACTGTAAT
>JBBQMA010000363.1:0-3093 GCA_038328415.1 Chitinophagales bacterium
CCGACTGAGACGGGTAAAGCATTTCATCATCAGAAACAATATTGTTGAAAACGGTTTCTTCGGCATTTATTTGGAACATTCTAAATCAGGTGTAATCCAGTCTAATCACGTTTTTAGTAAAGCAAAAAATGAAACATCTTCCGGAAATGGGATCCACCTGTGGTATTGCAAGGGAATTCTGGTAGATAACAATACCGTCAGGGGTCACAGAGATGGAGTATACCTCGAGTTTGCTGACAGTTGCCGGATAACAGGCAACCTGGCTGAGAACAACATCCGTTATGGCTTGCACTTTATGTTCTCCAACGATGATGACTATTTCCAGAACACGTTTCAGCGCAATGGGGCCGGTGTGGCTGTTATGTTTTCCCGACGGATCAATATGTGGGAAAATACATTCGCATTCAACTGGGGCCAGGCAGCCTATGGGTTATTATTAAAGGAAATATATGATGCGGAGATAAAGGATAACACCTTCCGCGAAAACACCATGGGCATTTTTGTGGAGGGAAGTAATCGAATCACCTACACCCGCAACGCATTTATTCGCAATGGATGGGCCATTAAAATTTCCGGCGGGTGTCTCCAAAACAATATCACGAAAAACAACTTTCTGTCCAACACCTTCGACCTAGCAGTACATAGTGGTGTCAATAATTCATTTGATGGCAATTATTGGAGCGCCTACGATGGTTACGACCTGAACCGGGACGGAAACGGGGATATACCCTATCGTCCGGTAAAGTTGTTCAATTATATTGTCAACCAGACACCGGAAGCCATGATCCTCTTGCGAAGTCTTTTTGTTGACCTCATTAACTTCTCGGAAAAAGTAAGTCCGGTTTTTACCCCGGACAACGTCACTGATAATAAACCTCTCATGCGCCAGATTGCGCTGAATCACAACTATGAAATTTCACAGCGATGATTCACATTTCTTCATTACATAAATCCTTCGGCAGGCAGAAGGTGCTTCAGGGCATATCACTGGACTTTGACAAGCCGGGCATTACGGCCATACTTGGCCCGAATGGATCCGGCAAGACCACGCTCATCAAATCCATACTCGGTATGGTATTGCCCACTTCAGGCCATATACATTTTGAAAACAAGGACATCAAGGGGCAATGGGACTATCGTAGCCGCATTGATTACCTGCCTCAAATCGCACGCTTTCCTGATAATCTCCGGGTGAACGAGCTTCTCCGTATGATTCGAGATATTCGCGGAATACCGCCGTCATCTCTTGAACGACTGATCACCCTTTTTGACATGGAAGCCTATATGGACAAACGTTTTGGCAACCTGTCGGGCGGAACCAAACAAAAGGCGAATCTGATTCAGGCATTTATGTATGACAGTCCTGTACTCATCCTGGATGAACCAACGAATGGACTGGATCCGGTAGCGCTGATGCGGCTTAAAACGCTATTGTTCGAAGAAAAACAAAAAGGTAAACTCATCCTGATCACCACACACATAATGAGCTTTGTCGATGAAATGGCCGATGATGTTGTTTTTCTGCTGGATGGCCATGTGTATTACAGAGGTTCTGTAGGCGCCTTAAAAATCCAATTTGGGGAGCAGGATCTCGAAAAAGCCATAGCAGGAATCCTGCTCGGCAAATCAGCTTTCAGTTCTAATGGGCATTCCCCGACACCGGCTGGAATCACGTTAAAGCCTACAACCAACTAATCCCGCCAATATGCTTAAGATACTCAAATACAGCTTTTACGACCTGATTCGGAGCCGTTGGGCATTGATCTATACTCTTTTCTATGCCGTCCTGACGATTAGCCTGCTGGCATTAAGTGGGGGTATGTCGAAAGTCATTATCAGTTTGATGAATGTGATCCTTGTACTGGTTCCGTTGATCGCTACCATGTTTGGGGTGATGTACTACTACAACTCAAGGGAATTTACAGAACTATTGCTCTCACAACCGCTGCGACGGACCGCCATATTTTTTGGTCAATACTTCGGTGTTGCCCTGTCCCTGTCCCTCAGCCTCACCATCGGGGTTGGATTGCCCTTTGTGGTTTATGGCCTGTGGGGCTCCTCCGACGTGCAAAATTTTACCATGCTGTTGGTTGTAGGTGTGTTTTTATCCTTCATTTTTTCAGCGATTGCCTTTTTCATCGCCCTTTGCCATGAAAACCGGATCAAAGGGTTCGGTTTAGCCATCCTGGCCTGGCTGTTTTTTGCAGTGATTTATGATGGACTTTTCCTTCTGGTTTTAGCACTGTATAATGACTACCCCCTGGAAAATCTAGCTATTGGCGCATCGATGTTCAACCCGATTGACTTGTCGCGCATCCTCATTCTTCTCCAATTGGACATTTCAGCACTTATGGGCTACACCGGAGCCGTTTTTCAACATTTCCTGGGGAATGCCACTGGAATGATCCTATCCTTTACCGTCCTGATCCTATGGATCATCATCCCTGCGCTGGCTGTTGGCCGCGTTGCTAACCGAAAAGATTTTTAATCAACATAAACGTTTATCATGACAACAACAGACCTTCAAAATAGGACCATCGGAGAATTGGTGGCTGAAGATTACCGCATGGCGGAAGTATTCAAGCGCAACGGCATTGATTTTTGCTGTGGTGGCAAAAAAACGCTCGCCGAGGTCTGCCAACAAAAAGGCATTGAACCTGCGCTACTTGTAAAAACACTGAATGAACTGCATGAAACGCCAACGATAGCGCCCGTGTTACCTGCCGATTCCTGGCCCCTACCTTTCCTCTGCGATTATATCGTGCAGGTGCACCATACCTACACCAAAGAGAAACTACCCATGATGCTGGAGTATGCCCGCAAAGTGGCCAAGGTGCATGGTCATGCCTGGCCGGAAAACATAGCCATCGCAGACTATTGTACCACGCTGCTTCAGGAAATGACCGATCACATGGCAAAGGAGGAAGGTGTGTTGTTTCCCTATATCAAACACCTGGCAGAGGTAACAGGGAATGGCGGGCAACCCGGCACCCCACCATTTGGCAGCGTGACAAACCCAATCGCTATGATGGAATCCGAACATGAAACTGCCGGTGATGTCATGAAGCAAATTCGTTCATTGAGTCATGATTA
>JBBQMA010000364.1:0-3022 GCA_038328415.1 Chitinophagales bacterium
CAACTTTCGGGCATGATCCAGGACTACAGTCGAAAACAAACTAGTATCCCCGGCTATGACCAAACTGTCATAAGGTGACAATACACCAGTTATAGATTTAATGGTACAATCTGCAAGTTCCGGGGCAGGAGGCAGACATTCGTCTTGATGAAACCAACCTGTGGTTGGGTAAATTTTTGCAGACGGTGGGAATTCGGCTGGTAAATCCTTTACAAAAAACAAAGAAAACTCAGGGTTACCCTCATTCCGCGCTGCCTTATCCGGATAATATGTGCTTGCCGGCACCAGCCAGGTATTTTGATTACAATGCTGTAGCCCGCTTACTGCATCCTGGTTTGTGGAGGAATAATTCTGTAAATAAAGTCCTTTTCCTGCAGGATATATTTCTGCATTTTTGAACTGATTGACCTGTATATTATCAAGATCATTATTGCCCCAAATGTGCATTAATTTCCCAGCATTTTGCAATTTATTATCACAAATCCACAGAGAGGGAGCAAATACAGTATGTAAGGCACACTCCCAAACATCAGTTTCAATATCATTAGGTCGAATGTTGTTGTGCCAGATATTTTTACCCTGAAAGTATGAACCAGTATTGAGGACACCAATGCCAAACTGACAACCTGAATGACATCGATAATCATCTTCAATAATCCCAAATCGCTCCGCTGCCATCAGCGATACAAATGTGCCCGTATGATATCCTAAAATATCAAATTCATTGGAAGTTGAAATCACCGAATATGCCACTTTATTGAAACCCTTAAGCCATATTCCCTTTTTACTATGTCCATAAGCCGTGCTAAAATTATTATCCCGAATAAGTACTTTACCTATCCCTCCATTTTCATGTAGGTATACATGTACAAAGCCAGATGAATTCTGACAGTTCTGAAAATAATTATTTAGAATACTTGATGATGCGCCAATATTATTTGGACAATTAATATCATTTCGATAATTGTTCAAAAAATGGCTTTGAGATACCGATAAGGTTGTGTTATTGGCACGAATGCCACACCCTCTATTGCCTTCAAATGTTGTTGTTGTTGCATTTATTCCACCAATTCCGGTAATTGAAAGTTTTCCTGATGAGAAGAGTATCCCATTTCCATTTTGGAAATCATTCAACACAGCAGGTTGAATATTATAAAATCTTGTATTCCTTACTGTCAAATTACAAGCTTTGGCAACAATACCGTTATTAATACGTCCTCTAAATTGGTTTGCTGCCTCGTTCTTGTTTCCAATATTGGATAGTGTAACCCATTCAAGGTCCATACCTGCATAACTCCAACTACCGGGAGATGGCGTCTGGCCAGTATATCCCACTAGCAACTGTCCGGAGCAATTAATTAAATTACCGTAGAAATCATTCAATTGAAAACTACCCAGATAGCTAAATGGACTTGACGGCAACTCATTCTTTATTGCAATGTAATTCCGGTCAAATTTAGAGTCCTTAATGGATAGTATGGCCTTGCGATGTGTGAGAATAGCATATTGGGCATCGTTGATAATAGCCTCCGTTGTTAATAATTTTGCACTACCCTTCACTTCTATTCCTCGCCACATGGCTTCGCAAGCAAATAGCTTGGAATGATCAATTGTTAATGTAGAGGAGGCTTCTATCACTATTTTTATACCCGGTTTAATCTTGACCTTCGTATCAAGAATTTTGAAATTGGTATTAACAATTAAATCCGTTTCTAATAAAACAGATTCATTGTCCCAAATCGCATATCCTAATGAAGATGTATAGACTGGTTGGGACCCGGATATGACAATTGGCTCATTGGAGAAGGATTGGGCACATGGATTTACACCACTGGACTCTGTATCTGTATAAGTTCCCGGATAGGTGCAAAATGGGCTGGATTGGCCTAAGAGGAGGTTTATATGTAAAATAAAGGCCATAATAACCGTGATCAATCCTCTTGACGACTTGCAACATTTATAAATATTAATTTTATCAACGTATAATACGCTGAATATCATATACTTAATTAAAAATGGGGGGGGGTAAATACCCCAAGCTCAGTGGTCACGATCCAAGAACCAGTTTCCAGATGCCTTGCACGTTCATTAGTTTTTATGATAATTAATTTTTAGGATAGAAAAAAATAGATTGAACGCTGCAATTTATATACAAAACCTTCAAAATCCTATGAATTGAAAAAACTTTAACATGGATTAGACAACTAGTTGTCTAATATTTTACAACTCAACTGATCCTTGGCCAACAAGGATACGCTCCAAATCCTTTCCGGAGCAAAATCCTATCCTTACCCCTCTTAAAAAAGCATCTACCCTGAATACCTAACTTTTATGCGGAGGAAGCAGATTCAGGGCGCGAATGGCAACCATGCCACCGATTTCCAGGTTTTGCACCACCAATTTGCAAAGTTCTCATACAATTCAGCCATGCCCAACGAAGTCTTTCTGCTATTTTTGCAGCTTAAACATTTGAAATTCCTTGATTCCACTGCAAAACGATAGGCACGAAGCTTTGTTTTACCGCATACTGCTCTTCCTGGCAGGGTTGCTTGTCGTTCCGGCACTGGTGATCAATCTCGGTAGCCAGGCATTTATCGATGATGAAGGCATTCGCTCCCTCGTGGCCTTTGAAATGCTCCAATCCGGTGATTATATCCATACCACCATCAATGGCGAGCCCTATTTTAAAAAGCCACCCCTCTACAACTGGATTCTCGCCGGCGTCTTCACCCTCACCGGCACCATCAATGAATGGACCGCTCGCCTGTCCACCGTATTCTTCCTCCTGCTATTCCTGTTTGCGATCTACCGATCCGTGTACCGGGCCACCGGCGATAAAGAAACTGGTCTTATCGCCGCTGGGCTCACCTTGACCTGTGGGCGGATCCTGTTCTGGGATTCCTTCCTGGGACTGATCGATATTTGCTTTTCCGCCCTGATTTATGCCAATTTCATGTGGTTGTATTTCCAATTTCGCAAGGGGCAATGGGCGAGGTATTTTATCGGTTCATGGCTGCTCACC
>JBBQMA010000365.1:0-3013 GCA_038328415.1 Chitinophagales bacterium
AAAGCCCCATTGCCTGCCCAGGCTGATGGTATGGGTCCTGCCCAAGAATAACCACTTTTACCGCATCAAAGGGCGTGGAATTGAAGGCATTGAAAATAAGTGGCCCAGGTGGATAAATAATCTTTCCGGCTGCCCGCTCAAGGACCAACGACTGCTTGATTTGGCCAAAGTAAGGTTTCGCAAATTCCTCCGCTAATCCGGCTTTCCATCCGGGCTCAATTTGCACATCGGAAATTTTCATGGTGATCCCAGCAGGGCTCGAACCTGCAACCTACTGCTTAGAAGGCAGTTGCTCTATCCATTGAGCTATGGGACCTGAAACGATCTTTTACAGATCTTAATCGTTTGGTCTTAAATTCCCGCAAAGATAAGATTTCGAACCATGAAGGCAACAGAACTGCATGATAGTTTTGAAATAATGAAACCCTACGATTATCCCACCTCCTCAGACTTTTTATACTTGGATTGTTTTCCAAATGGTAGATTGAGGTGAAAAATAAAAAAAGAAGCTTTTAAAGAAATGGATTGATTAGCAGTATTTTAGAAGTAATATCTAATCGTAGCATTTTTTTTTGACAAGAAAAATACAGCAATAGTGATTTTTATTTTACATTTGGAACTTAACCAAAACTTTACGTTATGAAAACAACACGAACTTTTTCAGCGCTGGCCCTTGTGGTTGCAGCTTTTTTATGTACTTCCAACCTGCAAGCACAAACCGTCAATGCCGGTGCATGGATGATCGGCGGTGATGCTGGTTTTGCATCTGCCAAGCTAGATAATGTGGATGATGCCTTTACCACCATTAATCTTAATCCCAATATTGGTTATTTCATTATGGACAATTTGGGAGTAGGTTTGCGACTAGGATTTGGAACATCTTCATTTGGTGATATAAGTGAAACTCAATTCAGAATTGGTCCGTTCGCCAGATACTATGTTTGGCAAGGGTTGTTTCCACAAGTTGGCTTCAACTATCTAAGTTATAAATTTGAAGATGAAGATGCTGAAACTTCTACGAATATCGATATTGCAGTTGGTTACAGCCTGTTCCTGAACAACTCGATTGCGTTGGAACCAGCATTGTTTTACAACATTGGTGATGGTGTAAACACATTTGGTTTGCGTATTGGTGTCCAGGGTTTCCTTGGTCGTAACTAATTCCTAAGATTTTATTTTTAAAAAGGGGTGATCTGTTATCAGGTCGCCCCTTTTTTCTTTTATGGACTCAGCCGTTCCCGATTTGACTTCAACTTAAGTTACTTAATAGACGACTTTTTGTAGAGGAGTTATCCAAAGTCATCTATTTCAACCCAACAAGCACTTCGTCAATAAATATATACGATTCGCCGCCAGACCCAGGATGCCAAATGGGCAGTTTGCCGAAATTCCTTGCCTTCAATTTGATATACCGTCCTTTTTTGACCTTACTTTTCCCCTGTAATTCAACCACAAATGAATCCTCCGTTTGAGGTGTTTGATTGTGGATTAGTTTCACCGCTTCTTTGTATGATGTGCCATCATTCGAAACTGAAATGACAACTTCTCGCGGTAATACAATCCAGGCACGGGTGTCTTGTAGAAAACGGGCTCCCAGATTTGTCAACTTTCGTTTTTCACCCAGATCAATAATCACCTCCAAATCCTGACCCTGATAACCCTGCCAGCGGCCTTTACGCCAATTCGAATCGCCATGCAATCCATCAATAAGGGCATCAGGTCCTCCCCCAGTATATTGTGGATGGACCCTGCTTCGCACCTTAATATTCCAGTTGTGCGGAACCTTGTAAAAGATTCCGTGCACAACAGGACTCCGATTGCCTTCTTCGTCAATACTCAGGGCAGAAATCGTCGATGTTTCGTTTATCCGAATCGGTTCTGAAAAGGGTTTGTCCGGTTTATCTCCTTCCAGGTTGTAAAGAATTTTCTTGCCTTGCTCAGCCTTCAATGAAATGAATGTTTCGTCCCGGAATGGAGCATTCGGACCTTCTATAACAGGAATTCTTGCAAAACCGGGCCATTTTACTTCTGACTTGGGCCGCATATTTGGAATTTGGCCAAATGCTTTTTCAGGAGTATTCCCCATCCTAAAATCAACATCTACATTCCCTTTAACAAAGTGAAAAGGAAACCAGGGGCTGGGCCATAATTCACGATTTATATAGACGCTTTGAATGAACTTATCCTCTTTTTTGCGCCTGTTGGATCTGATTTCAAAAACTTGGTTTTCGGGCATTGGTATCAGGACTTGCTCAAATAACGGAGTCCCAATAATGTAACTTCCGCTTGCTGGCGTTACTGGATAAAAGCCCATCGCACTGAACACATACCAGGCGCTCATTTGACCACAATCCTCATTACCGGGTAGTCCATCCGGCGTCGGTTTGTACAAATCCATAATCTGATCTATGTATTCCTGGCTTTTCCAGGGACTGCCGCTAAAGGCATATAGATACGCCATGTGGTGGGAGGGCTCATTTCCCTGCGCGTATTGACCAACAAGGCCAGTAATATCGGCTTGCTCTCTACCAGTTACTGCCTTGGTTTCAAAAAGTTGATCCAGTTTCTTTTCAAAGGCGGCTTCGCCACCCATACCTGAAATCAGATGCTGAAGATCATGGGGTGCATAAAAAGTATACTGCCAGCCATTTGCCTCTGTGTAATGGTTTGTGACCTCCTGAGGATCATAAGGTTTCAGCCAGCCACCATTAGATCGGGGGCGAATGAATCCCGTTTCCGTATCTAACAGGTGCCTATATCCGATGGAACGTTGGAGAAATTCTTCGTAAACAGCCTGTTTTCGCATTAAGCGGGCCATTTCAGCTATGCACCAGTCATTATATGCATATTCCAGTGTTTTGGAGACTGATTCTGATTCATCTTCTATCTCCAAATAACCCTTTTTGATGTAATCTGGTAGGCCAAAAATTGGACTATTGGCCGTCGTAACCATCGCTTCCAGCGCCAAGTCGCTGTCCCAATTTCTGATTTTTTTCAAGTAAGCATCGGCAAT
>JBBQMA010000366.1:0-2953 GCA_038328415.1 Chitinophagales bacterium
TAGCTCTGTCGTTTCAATCTGTAATGATTGGAAATGTGCACGTTCGGATGAAGGCAATTCTGCCAGGTAGGAATCCCAAATCTGTTTTTTAGTAGGTTCAGAATCTCCGGTACCAAATAAAAAAACAACAGGATTATCGGAATTGGCCTTTGTCCTGCTAAATTCAAATAGGGCAAACAAGTGTTTATCCAGCCCGGGATTCATTTGGAGATAATGGCTATTCCCCTCGCCAATTTTGGCATTTGCACTGTAAGGTGATACCATGAGAATTGGTTGGTCCTTAACATAATTGGCAAGTTTAAGCGCTGCATTACTTCTATAAGGTCCTACCAAAACATCCATAGATAGTAATTTCCCCTCAGCAATGAGTTGATCAATGCGAAGTTCATTTCCTTTGGTGTCAAATGTTTCAATCAGGAAAGTGGTGTTTGGAATTCCTGTTTCATCAAATGCCAATTTAAAACCCAGGTAAAAGTCAGTAGCCCATATCGCCATCCGATTAGTGGTTGAAATGAGAGAGTCGCCAGCTTGAAAGGGCAGTAAGACACCGATTTTGTATTTGGCCTTGAAATATCTGGTCATATCAAGATTCCCAGCTACGCCAATGTCCTCCTTTTGTTTAGCTGGTTCTCCCTTATCAGGGGGCAAGCCATTGTCTTTATCAATTTTTATTTTCGGATCAATCACTACCGGTGGATTACTCAACGTATCTGCTGCGACCCAACGAATAGTATCCATCAGCTCCGGAAGGGCCACCTTGGGTACTGTATCAATTTTTTCGGGGAAAGGCCTTTTGTCTCGTGATTCGGGTAATGTTCGCTTGCCGGTGGAACAAGCTGTAAACCAGAAAACTAAACACAAAAGCCCTACAATAAATAATGTATTTGAGCTGCAAATTTTGAAAAATTCAGATGTCTTTTTCATTCCTGATTTTGAGGTGTGAATAGATTATTCCCATTCGATGGTGGCCGGTGGCTTGGTGCTAATGTCATATACCACTCTATTAATACCCTTAACCTCATTAATGATCCTGCTGGAAACCTCTGCAAGAAATTCGTAAGGTAGTTTACTCCATTCAGCGGTCATACCGTCTACAGACGTCACGGCTCTGAGGGCCAAAGCTCTTTCATACGTGCGCTCATCACCCATCACACCAACGGATTGTACGGGGAGCAATATCGCCCCAGCTTGCCATACTGAATCGTAAAGCCCGCTTTCTTTCAACATCGAGATGTAAATGTCATCAGCATCTTGCAAAAGCTGAACTTTTTCAGGCGTTATATCACCTAGTATCCGGATCCCTAAACCTGGACCTGGAAAAGGATGCCGGTTTAGAATATGGTCTGAAATACCTAAGTGAAACCCTACCTTCCTCACCTCATCTTTGAAAAGCATCCTTAACGGCTCAATGATTTTGAGATGAAGCTTTTCGGGGAGTCCACCAACGTTATGATGTGATTTAATAGTTGCAGATGGTCCTTTGACAGGATTCGATTCAATAACGTCAGGATAAATTGTGCCTTGTCCGAGCCAACTTACCCCTTCCATTTTTTTAGCTTCTTCTTCAAAAACCCGTATAAATGCCGTGCCAATAATTTTTCTTTTTTGTTCAGGATCACTCACCCCTTTGAGCGCGTCCCAAAATCGCTGTCGGGCATCAATCCCAACGATGTTTAAGCCCATGTGGCGATAATCATCCAATACCTGTTGATATTCATTCTTGCGCAAAAGCCCGTTATCCACAAAGAAGCAGTGAAGGCGGGGGCCAATTGCTTCATGAAGCAACATTGCGCCTACAGTGGAGTCCACTCCTCCTGACAGAGCCATCAGGACTGATTCCTCCCCTACCTGAGCCTTGATAGACGCGACAGTATCTTCAATAAATGAGTCAGGTGTCCAATTTCCGTGGCAATGACAAATTCTGTAAAGGAAGTTTCGAATAAATATTTTACCCTCTAGGCTATGGGTTACTTCCGGGTGGAACTGGATGCCATAGACTGGTTCCTGGTCCTTTTTTTGAAAGGTATAGGCTGCAATTTCGATAGCATTTGAACCAGCTAACAAGGTAAAACCTTCCGGCAGTTGGAGTATTGTGTCTGCATGAGACATCCAGATTTGAGTATCCTCGTTGACGTCTTCGAGAAACGGATCCTCCCTATGATAAAGCGACAGCGAAGCTTTACCATACTCTCGTTTCGCACTTCTTGCCACTGTGCCTCCCAATTCATCTGCCAGCAACTGAGCTCCGTAACAAATGCCCAGCACAGGGATTTTTCCTAAAAAGTGTTTGTATTCAATGCGTAGCGAATTGGGATCTTTAACCGAAAACGGACTACCTGAAAGGATAACTCCTTTGAGTGAATCATCAACTTCAACTTGTTGATAATAGGGTATTATTTCACAAAACACCTGGAGTTCCCGGACTCTGCGAGCGATTAGCTGGGTATATTGACTTCCAAAATCGAGGATGATTACCTTTTCTTTCATCCCGCAAAAGTAGCAAATCACTTTGTGATGCCTATAATTAAGAAGCCCCTGTAATACCGGGGCTTCTTAAATGCAATTTATTTAACCTTCAGATCAAATTCGACTCTTCGATTTTGCTTTCTTCCAATTGACGTTTTATTATTACCAACAGGTTTTGTCTGGCCAAATCCTGTATGTGATAATCGATTTGCGTTTATGCCCTTCGTTATCAAAAAGTCATAACAAGTCTGCGCTCTCCGTTTTGAAAGCAATTGGTTGAGTGTTTCGTCACCAGTAGAATCAGTATGACCGGCAACATCGCAACTGTACGCCTTGTTTTTTGTAAGGACATCTGCCAATTGATCCAGAACGTTGTACGAATCCTTAGTAAGTGTTGCACTGTTCGTTTCAAACTGCACATTTTGTATCGCCAAACTGATGACCTTCTTTTCTTCTTCCTTTAATTCAGGACAACCTTTATTTGAAG
>JBBQMA010000367.1:0-2951 GCA_038328415.1 Chitinophagales bacterium
TGGTCTGTATGTATCGGGTTACCTGTCAAAATGGTTTGTCTTTGCTTTAATGTTAAAATTTTAGGTCGGTCGTTGTCGTTGGAACGGTCGTCCTACCATTGGCTATAACTTTCTTATAACCGCAACATTTCAGTATCAATCCTTCGCTTTTTTTCATTGGTTGCGGCCTAAGGACAACTGAAGGCATGGATTTTGGGTAGTTGGGAGAGTGTGTTTGTTTACATAGATTCAGGTTAATGTTGTTTTTAAAAACTTAGGTCCTAGTAGTTCCTTGATCTCCTGGGTTCTCTGTTCGGATAAAACAGATATGTCAGTAGCCCCTTGTGTGTCCGGTTGGGGCAGTGCTGAAGGCTCCTCCTTTTGGGAAGATATGCCGGATATGACACCTGGAGTCGGGACACCGACGGTGGTTCCGGTTTGCTGGGGAGATGTGATTATAGTTGGTTCCTGGACGTTTATTTTGTTACATGCTGGTCGGTCAACCCTGCGAACCGGCAGACTGGACTCATCGAATATTTGCTTGCTTACTGCCGTACCCATCACATGCCAACACATCAGTTTGGCACTCCACTGGGCATCCGGCAAGGCCTTCACCTCCCGTATCAGTGCCTGATCATGAGGGAATCGCAAAGCAATCCTATTCTCGCCACGATGGTGTACAGGCTCCATTTGGTCAACGGGTGGGAATGCGAGTATTTGCATGAAGCAATAAATATACTAGTTTCCTGAATATTTCAAAAATGGTAATGATTCTTATTTCTTTCTAGCCCGAATAGGTCCTTACACAGCGCTGACGGCAGATTAATTCTACTGTTGTACTACCTCACAATCCATCTACGTTGCGTCTTGGTCATATTTACCACTTCTAAAAGTTGAATCATCCTTTGCGTTGGTCCCCGGCGCCCCTTTTATTATAATCTATTCATAAACTATATACTCAGTATAGCAAGTTCGTTATCGGTTTTCTTCTCGTCCGGTTTTACTTCTACAAACTACTAGTGCACCAACTTTAAATTTTTTAATAGACACTTTGAACGGTTTACTCTTCAAGGGTGCTTTCTATCTTTAATACCGATATAATCAGCTCACTATAATCCTGGCATCCCTCCATTTTTTGCCATAACGGTTCGTCCCTCCTCTGAAGAGGGTCGGGGGGCATACGGACCGCAACATCATGCAAATCTGCTCACTCACCCCCAATTCTTTGATAAATTCACCCAACGAAAAAACAACGAAGCTTTTCCACGGACCAATCGAAGTGCGTACTTCCCTGCTTATTCTTTAATCCACTTCATCACCTTCGTGCCACGAGCTGTACTGACTTGCAATAAATACATCCCTGCAGATAGGTGATCCACCGCAATCGACTGACCGGATACCACCGCTGCTGAAGTCCAGACCGCAGTACCTGTTAGAGACATAATTGTTACGTTAAGCAGGTTTTCATCGGTCGTGATGGTGAGCGCTTCCCGTGTGGGATTGGGCGAGACCGCTAGCAAAAAATCCGCAGGGGGATTTGTGGTCGATGAACTTAAAGGCGTGAATAGATATCGAACACCAAGGGCAGGAGTCCCCGAAATAGTGTTTATTGCTTCCGCCAACGAAGGTGCGTTGGCATTGCCTTCAAGTATATTGATGTTATAGGCATCGAAATTATTTAAGTCAATGGCAGCCAGTCCTATGATCGCCCCAGTTTCACCACTATAGAAGCTCGATGGATTATCTATCATCCGCGGGCCGTAATGGAAGGCGATGACATTGTCGTTCTCATAGAGCCACATTTGGAAACTGATATACATCGTCGTCGTCCCGGCATCCTCTGATTCCCCGTAAGAACCAGCATTTTTAAATTCTATAATCATGATCTGATCGCCAGGTGTACCCATTACTTTGTAACTGAGGGGCGACAACGAAGGTCCATTTTCCATCCCTCGATCAATGAGGTCCGTGTTGAATGGGGCAAAGACCGCCGCCTGATTGCTGCCAGCGTCATTGCTATAACCAAACAGTAGTCCGCCAAAATCGCCCATCACCAGAAAGTCAATTTCTTCTCCCATATAATAAAAAGGAAAATCCAAAGGAATAACGTATTCCGGATCATCCCAAAAGCTGCCAGCATTGATGGAAATAGAATCCACGAGGTCTACATAAGGCATGGTATCCATGCTGAACTCATATAGGAATGCTCGTGTTGCCTGTGGATTTGGGTGAAGCTGCCAATCTGATTTGCCGACCTTGGTGTCACCCTGCTGTGCAGATAAAGCAGTAACTAGGAATAGGAGGGCGGATAGTCCAAGGTAAATTTTTCTCATAATAGGGTAATTGGATGGAGAATTTGTCTGCTTACAAAGATACTTGAAATTTTTTACATCAAGGGTGTTGTAGAGACTACCTGCTGCCAGGCAGTCTCTACAATACCCAATAATTAAAAAACGCTTTTCCGGTCTATGCCGCAAGGACGTTTTGTGACATGCGAATTGGCCTAAAAATATAAGTCATTCAGGCCGGACCAACATGGAGAGGTTCTCAACGCTACTCATGCCCCATCTCGGCACTTACATTCGCTCAATGATCATCGCCGAGGCACCACCGCCGCCATTGCATATAGCCGCCATGCCGTACTTACCTTGTTGATGGTGAAGCACATTATTCAGCGTGGTGATGATCCGTGCACCCGAAGCACCCAGCGGATGACCGATCGCGACCGCACCACCAAAAATATTCACCTTGGCGGGATCCACTTGCAATTCCTTGTTAAAGGCCATCGTCACCACAGAAAATGCCTCATTGACTTCATAATAATCGATATCATTCATCGACAGCCCGGCACGCTGCAATGCGATCGGAGCCGCCAGGGTAGGGGCCGTCGTAAACCACGCCGGGTCATGCGCTGCATCAGCAAACGAAACGATTCGTGCAAGTGGTTTTAAACCGAGTTCCTTCACCGCTTT
>JBBQMA010000368.1:0-2942 GCA_038328415.1 Chitinophagales bacterium
CGGAAGAGGAAGTACTGACTATGCTACAACGCATACAAAGCTTGGACCCTCCGGGCATTGGTGCCCGTGACCTTCGAGAATGTCTGCTCCTCCAGATTCGACTCAAGCTTTCTCATGCCCGAGAGGAAGCCGATGATGACGAATTGGATACCTTAATGATTGCCTTCCGGATTCTGGAAAAGTATTTCAATGAATTTACCAAAAAACATTATCCCAAATTGCAGCGGCAATTAAGCCTAAGGGAATCGCAGCTCAAACAGGCTATCGATGTCATCCTTAAGCTTAATCCGAAGCCGGCAAGTGGTTTTACAGGAGGTGGGAATGATCCAGTCCATTATATTGTGCCTGATTTTCTGGTATTTAACCGGGATGGCGAACTGGAATTACAGCTCAACAATCGCAATGCACCAGACTTGAGGGTTAATGACCATTATGCTGACATGCTCCGTTCGTTTAAGGAAACTAACCAGGGCAAACGCATTGGCCAAAAAGAAAAAGAAGCTTTCTTTTTTATCAAGCAAAAAATTGACTCAGCGCGTTGGTTTATTGATGCCATTCGGCAGCGCCAGGATACCATGTTCCGATCCATGTATGCCATCCTGAATTATCAAAAAGAATTTTTTCTCACCGGTGACCAGCGCAAGTTGCGGCCAATGATCCTAAAGGATATTGCCGACATTACCGGTCTGGATATATCTACCGTTTCGCGGGTCGCCAATAGTAAGTTTGTACAAACGGAGTTTGGCACTAAACGACTGAAAGATTTTTTCTCTGAATCGTTACAAACGGATAGCGGTGATGAAGTGTCCACATTGGAAGTAAAGAAAATTCTGACCGACATCATTACCTCCGAAAATAAACGCAAACCGTATTCCGATGAGAAGCTGAAAATTATGCTTCGCAATAAAGGATACAATATTGCACGTCGCACTGTCGCTAAATATCGCGAACAACTCAATGTCCCCGTAGCACGATTGCGGAAGGTTCTATAGAAGGTTTACGGAGGAGGGAAGACAGAAGACAGAAACATAATGAATGTTGTAGGTAGAACGTTGTAAGTTGATCGTTTGTAGGTTGTCGATAAACACTAAACCTACTTGATGTGCGACGGTAGGCCGGCTTCTAAACCCTCATAAACGCTTCAACGAAAAACCTCCTTACCCAACAATACGTATCTTGCGCAAAAGATGCATCCGGTGTGAAAAAATCATTTTGCATATCGTTCCTAGTCATTCCATGGTTTTTAATTGGCCAAACAACGGACACCCTTCGAATTCACGCAGAAATAGACAGTCTCATTCAGCTCAATCGTACGCTGGTGGGCAAACAAAAGTTTGCGGAAGCTCTCGCTGTCATTCAACAGGCAACGGATCAAACAACAGGAATTGGAGATGTGTTGGGTGTGCGTTACGCCCGCTGTCTTTTCAATTACGGTCGCACGTTGGACCGCCTGGATCGAGCCGACGAAGCCGAAAATAAATATCTCGCCTCTTTACAAATTCTTGAAGTACTACCCAGTGAGTATGCTGGTGACCTGGCCTGGAGCCTCAATAATCTGGCCGTATTATACAGCGCTAATGCGCGATTTGCCGAAGCTGAACCCCTGTACTTCCAGTCGATGGAAATTAGAAAGCTAACACTGGGTGCCGGACATGCAGATTATTTTTGGAGCCTTGCAAATCTAGGCGATCATTATTACAAACAGGGAAACTATAAACAATCCGAGTACTATCAACTTGAGGCGCGTACACTACGCGAAAAACATCTTGGAAAGACGCACGCCGACTATGCATGGAGCCTGAATAATCTAGGCGTACTTTATACAAAAATGGGCCGGTTTGAAGATGCCGAACCACTTTATCTGGAGGCCCGCAGCATACGCGAAATGCAGTTGGGTAAACAACATGCTGCCTATGCTGTCTCTTTAAACAATATCGCGAATTTATACCAGCAAATGAACCGGTATGCAGAGGCTGAACCTCTCTATGAGGAAGCCTTAACCATCTTGAAAAATACATTGGGTGAAAAGCATAATAATGTCGCCGCTGCTATCTATAATTTGGCTTCCCTAAATAAAAAGCTAGGAAATAATGATGAGGCCGTTGACTTGTATCGACAGGCCTTATCGATTTGGGAAGGAATTTATGGAAAAGATCATCCGCTTTATGCAGAGGGATTGAGTGGGTTGGGTGTTCTGAGAGAAAGTTTGGGTGACTATCCTACTGCTTTGGCACTTTATTTGGAAGCACGATCGATAAGAGAACGGACGCTAGGCAAAGAACACCCGGACTTTGGAAATAGTCAGAATAGCCTAGGACGTCTTTATTGGCGAATGGGACAAATTACCGATGCGCTTGGTCCCATGCAGGATGCGGTCATGTTGCAAAAAAAATTGATGTTGTACGCGGCTACCCACCTTTCCGAACAGGAGCAGGTTGCGTATGGCACCCGGTTCGACGAAATACAAGATCAATACTATTCCTTTATTCATCACAACCAAAAAAATCTGAAGAATGGAATTGGAGAGTGTATGAATCTGACTTTATTTAACAAAGGTTTTGTGTTATATGCTGCCAATCAAATCAGACAGCGTATTAACAATGACCCGAAGGCTGTAAAGATACATTTACAATTAAGTAACATCCATCGTCGATTGGCCAGGGAATATGCAAAACCGTTTTCCGATCGAAAAGAAGTTCCTGCGCTAGAAAGCCGAGTAAATACATTGGAAAAGGAATTATTAGGCTGCGTTTCTGATCTCCAGTTTTTACAGGATCAGGTAACCTGGCAAGAGGTGCAACAATCGCTCTCCAAGGGCGAGGCACTCATCGAATTTATTGATTATAATTTATATAATCCGGAAAAAACGGATAGCATCCTTTATGCTGCGTTGGTGTTACTTCCAGGCATGGCTGAACCGGCATTTATTTCTTTATTTGAAG
>JBBQMA010000369.1:0-2906 GCA_038328415.1 Chitinophagales bacterium
CAAATCGGTGTCATTTTTCGGTAAAGAACCCCGGTTCAGAGGCGCAACAACCGAGCTCAGAGGCGCAACATTTGAGCTCCGAGGTTCAAGCGTGTCAGTTTTTGGTACCCCACCCCACCTCTTGGGTGGGTAGGCGAACTAGTAAAGTGGATGGAAAGGGAACCGAAATGCCATGCCTCTCAATACGGCCAACTCATTCCCGCCAAAATCTCAGAACAATTTGTCTCGCTCCTCCACGCTCCGTACTATTCGCAAAAACACTTTCCTCTTAGTGGAGAATGCCCATTTAAAGTTAACGTGCAAGGTGAAATTTGGGTATAGTTCTTTTTAGCCAGCCGCAAATCCGAGTTTGAAAATAACGATAAGCTCTACAAGCGTATCAGCATTTTTAACCGCTAGATTAAACGGCGTGTTCAAAAGGATGGAAGTATTGATTCCGTTGTACAAATCCATCCCATCTATTTTTCCAAGACTTGTTTCAGTAATTATGGAAAGGCTTTCCGTGGTCAAGATAAAATTTACCGGATTGTCCTTAATTCGTGCCACAAACATCACACTTTCTATTGTTGGATCAAAAGATTGGACAAAATAAGGGTACCTGGATTTATCAATCAAAAGATCGGCCTGACCAGTTTTCTTCAACATATTCCATTCATTTGGCAAGTCAACCTTCATATTTAGCGCTACATGAAACCCATTTTGGGTTAACCCTTGATTGATAGCTTCTAGCTGAGTAGTAAGGGCTGTATTAGCTCCGGTTTTTAAACCTATACCTCCTTCTCTGGCCGTATATTTTACATGAACTATTACATCTGAGATGGTATCGTAATTGAACTGTTGTACACCCTGCCATTTATTTGAGATACTATTATATACGGCTGGGAGTTCCAATTCCCAACCACTGATAGCACCTGCGCCTTCGAATGGCAGGTATCTTTCGTCTCGGAAGTTAAGTTCAAATACACCGCTATCGTTTTGGGCATTGCTTGTAGCAATGGCATTAACCGCTATATTGTTGCTTACGAAGTTATCTGGATGTGCGTAATTATTTACTATTTGGGCTGACTTCCTTATTTTGTTGGAAGTTAGTCTCAGTGTACTGCTGACAGATGTATTTGGTCCGGCGATACAGGGGATGCTTATGCTTACCGATTTTATGCGTCTGAAATAATGTCCAGGGAAATCCATGTCAAATAAAACTTCAGGAATGATAAACTGGCATTTTCCGGATTTTTTGAATTTCAAAAGCGACAGGGGGTCTAAGAGTGATAACGAAACATGTTTTACTATTTCATACTCTCGCTTATTCTTGTCCAAATATGCTTTTTCCATTCGGCGCAAATCTTGGATTAAAGCTTCCCCAGCCAACAACCCCTTCTGAAAATCGTCCCAATATCCTATTTTAAGGAAGTCAGAAGTGTCTCCCAATTCAAACTGGTAGGCTTTTTCTGCCAGTTTACCATAATCAATCGCCAGTTGATAAGCCGCAAAATAGGTATCGGCCAGTTGTTTTTCCATCCACGCGTACATGGTTTCATTTGAGAATTTCCGGTTTCTTATATATTCATCGAGCTCCTTTGTGTGGACCATTTGCCTTTGATGGTTTTCCAGTTCCTTTTCTGCCATGTTTAGCCTGATTTCAGAAGCTACCATTTGTTTATCCACCTGTCGGATTTCAAGGACTGCTGTTTTGGCCAGATGCAGCCAATCGTCTCTTCTTCGCTGCCAGTTTGCCATCTGTCCTGAGCGTTTTTCAAGCATGGCATAATGTGAAGAGAGTGTATTAAAGAAGGATCCGAAAGCTGATAACCCTTTTCCAACTCCATCGGCAACCTTTGAAGGCCCATCAAATCCAGGAGGCAGCAATGCATAGGTAGCTCCAACGGTATGTGCCAAACCGCTTGCAGTGTGAAATCCGCCTGCAACGAGATTGAGAACATTATTTGTCTGCATCCAGAGTATCTGGTCCTCTTCTGATTTAATCAGACCCAGACCTGAAAAATCCTGAGCCAGCGGATCTGATTTTTGAAGTGTTTGTGTAATATATTCCTGATCAATTAAAGGTATCCCCTCTGCATCAAAGGCATGCTCATTGATTCCCATCTGTTTTAGTAAGTAAAGAATTCGGTCAACGCTGTTTTCCCTTGATTTTTTAAGTGAATCGATCTGAGCAGAAGCCTCCTTAATTTGCTCTTCGCGCAATGAGGATATTAGCAGTTGCATCTGCATTTCCTGACCTGATCGCAACAGGCTTAAATGTTCCGCTTCTTTCTTTTCTTTGGCTCCAAGGAGAGAACCTCCCAGGTTTTTAACTTCGTTGCCTAAGTCCATGGCTTTTTGCCAGAGTACGCTGAAGCGATAATAAGGAGTAGGTGCATACATTCCCGCTATTGCGTCGGTGATGCTGACACCTTTTATTCTTGCACGGATGAGCAATTCAGGATCAATCGGTGGATCCAGCAGTGGCAGGGCTCTTACAACCCCATCTATATTTCGACAGTTTCGGATCTTATACAAACGGTCCTCTACCAGATCCCATAACTCGGTTATTTTTTCATTTGGCGGAATGCAAAAATATGAAGAACCGGTAGAGAGTAATTGCTTTATGGCCTCATCAGAACCATTTGGATTGACTCCCAGTTGGTTTAAAAGCCTTAAAAAAGCCATCCATGCTTTACCAAATGCAGTATCAAGCAGGGATACCCAACGGTTTGAAAATTCGTCAAGGTTTCCCAACTCCCGGTAACTCATGTTTATGTCGGAAGCATCTCTCTTTATGATCTGTTGAGGTCGGGGCCCGAGAATATTAAAGGCAGTAACATACAGCATAGCTGCTTCGTTTATCGATTCGCGGATATCCCTTCGGAAAAGCTGATCACCCCATTGAATCAGGTTTTTGACATAAC
>JBBQMA010000370.1:0-2862 GCA_038328415.1 Chitinophagales bacterium
AATGCTTACCGATTACCAGTCATCTAACCACTTCCAACCGGATGAGAAAAATGCCGAAGCGTATCGCAAAGCCGGTTTTGGCGCGGTACTTACCCATCAGATGGATGGTATTTCGAGGGGCACATCTGCGTTGGTTACCACCGGTGGTGATCATGCGCAAGTAGAATTAATTCAGGCCAAAGTTGCGCATCACTTGTCGTTTAAAAAAGGAACCTCCCGTACAGCCTATCCCGGTTCGCTCATGGGATGCATCGCCCTTCTGCGGCAAACCTACCTGGACGGGCAGTGGTATGCAGCCAATAAATCTGACGTTGACCTCTCGCTGGAAGCGTGGAACGATGTACAAGCATTGCCACAAATCTTTGAAGTGCGTGACTGGCAGGAGGTGCTTCGGGCTCAGGCCATTGCCAAAGAATTTAGTAAAACGTATATTTATCAAGGTGGAAACGATGCCTATCGCGCCACAGAACTGCTTAAGAAAACAGGAGCCACCTTCATTGTGCCTTTGAATTTTCCGGAGCCTTATCTTATTTCCGGAGCATTTGATGCCCAACAGGTTAGTTTGCAGGATCTGAAACATTGGGAGTGGGCCCCGGCCAATCCTGGTGCCATGCAACGTGCAGGCATACCCTTTGTCCTGACGGCAAACGGCCTGAGCAAAAAGGAACAATTCCTGCCGGCAGTGCGCAAGGCTATCGCACACGGACTCTCCGGAAATGCAGCGCTTCATGCACTGACAGCCGGTCCGGCAAAACTCCTCGGATTTGACCAGGAACTGGGAAGTCTGGCCAAGGGCAAACGCGCTAATTTTCTAATCTGCTCCGGCCCTGTATTCGACGAGGAAACTGTCCTCTATGAGACATGGGTCAATGGTAAATCCTTTGTCATCCAGGGCGCAGATGAACCTGATCTGGATGGCAAATACGATCTCCGTGTGGGAGCCAATCAATGGCTGTTGGAGGTACGCGGAGGCGCGAAAAAGAATGAGATGGAAATTGTGGTTCGTGATACTGTCCGTATAGCCGTCAAAAGCACCTGGGACCGCGATCGGATACATCTTCAATTCAAATCACCTAACGACAGCACGGGGCTTTACTTGCTGAGCGGCTACAGACAGGAAGGTAACTGGTCGGGTCGGGGTACGGATCCAACAGGACACTGGGTGGACTGGCAAGCCACGTACAGGGATTCTGTAATGGTCAAGCCCGACCGCGAGAAACCCAAAAAACCGTTTGATCCGGCAAGTCTTTCGCCTGTCACCTATCCCTTTTTACCCTATGGTTTTAAAGAAAAACCTGTAGCGCAAAAATGGCTTATCCGCAATGCCACATTGTGGACAAATGACCGTTTAGGTATCTTGCTCGAAACGGACATGCTGATCCGGGATGGTCTTATTGTTTTAATCGATAAAAATATACCGGCAGGTGATGCCATCGTCATTAATGCGAAGGGTAAACATGTCACACCAGGTATAATCGATGAGCATTCGCATATAGCCATCTCCCGGGGCGTCAATGAATGTACCCAGGAAAATACGGCGGAGGTTCGTATTGGTGATGTCGTGAATAGTGAAGACATTAATATATACAGGCAACTCGGAGGTGGTGTGACCACTGCCCAGTTACTCCATGGTTCGTGCAACCCGATAGGCGGGCAAAGTGCTATCATTAAACTGCGATGGGGCGCTTCGCCGGAGGACATGAAATTTAGTGGATCTCCTGGCTTTATCAAGTTTGCTTTAGGTGAAAATGTCAAACGAGGCAATGCCAGTTCGAACAACCGTTATCCGAATACCCGTATGGGTGTGGAGCAGGTCTATATCAATGCCTTTGCACGCGCCAAGGAATATGAAAATTCCAAAAAGGGCAATGCGTTAAATGCGAAATTTCGGCCCAATCTCGAGATGGAGACGATGTTGGAAATTATGAACAAACAGCGTTTTATAACCTGCCATTCCTACGTCCAATCGGAAATTAATATGTTGATGCATGTGGCCGAACGTTTTGGTTTTAAAGTCAATACCTTCACGCATATCCTGGAGGGCTACAAGGTGGCCGACAAGATGGCCAAACACGGTGCGGGGGGATCGTCCTTTTCCGATTGGTGGGCCTATAAATTTGAAGTGTATGATGCTATTCCCTACAATGGGGCGCTGATGCACAGTCAGGGGATAGTAACAGCCTTCAACAGTGATGATCCGGAGATGGCAAGGCGTCTCAATCAAGAGGCGGCTAAAGCCGTACTCTATGGTGATGTATCTGAGGAAGAGGCGCTCAAGTTTGTAACACTCAATCCTGCAAAACTCCTGCACATCGATCACCGCGTAGGTAGGTTGAAGCCTGGTATGGATGCGGATATTGTCATATGGTCCGAAAATCCGTTGTCGGTGTATGCCTTGGCAGAAATGACTTTTATAGATGGCATAAACTATTTTGACCGGGCAAGAGATCTTGATCTCAGGGAGGAAATCCGATTAGAGCGCCAACGTCTCATCGAAAAGATGAAGGCTGCCGGTGGCGGAAAAGGAAGGGCTGTTAGCCCACGGTCCGAACATCATTATCACTGCGACACCGCAGAAGATGAAATCATTGATTAAACAAATACCGACAAGCATGCCGACTTTACTAACCATACTCTTTGTTATTCTCTTTTCAATTGCTTCGCCTGCCCAGCCTTCGCCAGCTCCTCCGCAGCGTTCTCCGGTCGCCATTATTGGTGCCACGATCCACACGGGTGACGGCAGGGTCATCCAGGAAGGAGTGATCATTTTTGAGGGTGGAAAAATTACTGTTGTCGATGACATGAATCGCAATACGGAATGGCAGAAGGATCGGTACACACAAATACATGCAAAGGGGAAAC
>JBBQMA010000371.1:0-2862 GCA_038328415.1 Chitinophagales bacterium
ATATGTGAACGGACGGGGGATATATTCTGATGAAAAATAATGCATCCATCAGCATCTCACCAAAAAAGCGTGATGAATTTCTAATGCGGATGACGCAACTTAGCTGATGACCTGACTGGTTCAAGAAGGAATATGCAGGTTCACAGGCGTCCAAAATAATTTTGAAAGTCTTTCTCGATTGCCATACTGATGTGCCCCAAATAGAAAATAACTTACAAAAGGGTCTTCTTCGCCCTGTTTCTGGTGTATGGCCTTGAAGTTGATGACAACTTATTTGGTCCGGCACCGCCTCTTTAGCCGGCGAGGCTTGTTACTTTTTTTTGCGCCAAAAAGCCTGCCTGGCCGGCAGACAGGTAACCAAAAATCTACCTGCCAATTGGCAAGCCTGACTGGCGTATTGCAGGCAGGGCGCTTGTTCTCGAAAGGCTTGCTGGCTAGTGATGAAATTGGTGTAAAAATCCTAAATAGCATTACGTAAGCCTCGCGCGGGAGCGCTCGGTTCGCTCACCGAATGTCCACAGGACATTCGCCCCTTTGGGGGTCCGTGAGCTCACACATAAAAAGGCGCCCCCTGCGGGCATTGGTCGCCGAAGCCTTGGCGAAGGCGAATCAGCTAAGTGCTGGGGGCGAGCTGTTCGAGAACGGTTTAAATTAAGAAATTGATTATCTTTTCAAATGTGCTTTTAATCCAAAAGTTAAAAGAGGGATAGTTTTCGAGAATCAGCTTTTTTGCAATACAAAACATTGATTATCAATCGAAATTATTCTGCATTCCATTCATTTTGGACAGTAGTGACTATCCGTAATTTTATAAATAAAGTGGTTTAATTTAAAAAAAATGCTTAACATTGTTCCATCTATTAACCATTTAAATTTTTGATTATGAAACAACGTTTAACAGGTTTGGCCGCCTTTATGGCCCTATCGATTTGGTCGTGCGCCCCCCCCCGAAAAAGAATCTGACTTGTCGGGACCCAATTTTTCATTAAAAGAAGAACTACCCCTACCGTTTGGGCGAGCGGAGGTCGAAATAATTGAAGTCGATGAGGCTGGTTTAGCTACGCCTTCAGTATCTACTCGATCGTCTTTGAGTTGTGTTAAAACACTTTGTATCGGGAGAGGAACACTTCAGCCAGCAACAGGTGAAGGCAAATTCTATGTGTATCATAGGGATGCGGATAACAGTGGATGGTCGGCCCTACTCACTGAAATTGATTGGTACAATGATTTGCCTTCTGCTGGCTATGCCTCTTTTACCTTTTATGATGAACAAGGCTTACCAATTTGCATCGATGAGAATGATGTTATTTTTGTATTGGAACATCCAGGTGCCGGTATAGCTCCTTATAGTATAAATCTCTCTATTTGTAACAATGGTGTTCAGATTCTTCCAACTGTCTTGAATGATGTATACATTGGTGGTAGTATTAATTTTATGTGGCAGAGATATGTTGGCGACCCGAATAAAAGTGTCTTTTATACACAGAGTTTAGATAACTCCCAATGTGGCTCAATTACCTTTGGCGCTCAAGGAGATGGACTGGGTACCGTTCGGTTTGTTGCACCCAGGACGGGGGACTTTGTAAATATTCCTGTTGTTGGTTTCGGTAATTTAACCTGGGCGAGAGGTCCAGTGGTGGGTATGTGGCATTTTGATGCACACAATCTTGTTAGAGGTCAAGGTGGTTATACCCGTAATTGCAATGGGTCAAATAATGACTATGCTATAGCCGGAACTTCTGGATGGCATGGCGTGATTCTTAATCGAAAGGAAAGGTGGGGTTACCTTCATTATTAAATCAATATCAGACATGTGCGGCGGTATTGTTATACCGTCGCACAACTTTTATTCTTGGTGTTATGACACGATACTTAATTATCACCCTACTATTAGTTAGTGTAAACTTACATGCTCAGGAGGTGAACTGGCATGGTTATTTGAATGAAGCATGGTTTAACAATCTTCAATATACTACCCGAGACTCGATAGGAAATCGTTATTTCTGCGGGAATTTTAATGGTACAGCGGATCTGGATCCAAATCCTGACGCTACTGCTTATTTTGGCCCACAAGAATGGCAATTCCCTTATCCTTTTATTGGAAAATTAGACGCAAATTATAATTTGGATTGGGTTAAAACGCTAACAGCAGAAAAAGGTAAATTTGGAGAATTGCTTCCGACAGGGGATGGTGGAATGCTTTTCACGACCTATGCTGAAACATATATAGACTTAGATCCCGGTGATGACACACTTAGTATCAATGCGAATTGGTTAGAACAAGGTATGCTAATTGTCTGTAAGTGGGATATTAATTTAAAACCAGAGTGGTATTGGGAAGTTTACCCTGCATCTCCTTTAAATCGATCGATTATATTGTCCCATCCGAAGGGAGGATATTTGTTATTGGTTTCATACAGTGGGGAAAAAGGCATTCGAAATAAACAGGACGATATTTCTTTCACTAATCCCGGAAATGGCGATATATTTATGATCCACCTTGGTGAGGATGGTAGTTTTATAAAATATACCAATATTGGAAGTGATTCCAAGGAAGGTATCCTTTATTTTTTAAATCGAGAAGGATCGTCCAAGCATTGTATTTCTTTTCCAGAATCATCCGACTCCTTTTTTTATCTAACAGGGATCATCATCGGAACTCCTACCATAAAGGTTGATGGCATTTCTATGACATATTCCCCTTTGTTACAAACTGCTGGAAACCGAAGCTTTGTGGCTACATTGAATTATGATGGAGAATTTTTAAGCTTTAGTCAAATTGAAGGAAGTCAATCCCAATTGCCGCAGCATATTAACACAGATGGTGACGGGGGTATATATTATATAGGCTACTTTAATGAC
>JBBQMA010000372.1:0-2846 GCA_038328415.1 Chitinophagales bacterium
ATTGACTCCCTTGTTTGAATTGGGGCCGCTCGACATAATTGCCCGCGCTATCCAAAATACCTTTGGCATGAACGATGTTCGATTCAAAAGAAAACACGATATATCCGGCATTCAATTGAATATCCTGATAGGTTACTTCAGCATCTCCTATAAGATGTACTTGTTTTGTCCGCAGATCAATCCATTGGGTGTCTCTTGCAGAATAGTTGACTGGAGCATCCAATGCATCATCGGAAAGCTTCACATTAATGGTGTCATTTTTTGTCGCTGGTATGGTGTCAAGGGTTGGGGATTCTTGCCCAGGTGTTTCTTCCTGTCCTGCAACAACCATCGTTAACCCCATTGTAAGGCAAAGCGAGGTGAAGAGTCGGATCAGGTGTTTTGGCATAACAAAAGAGTGCTTACCAGCGTTTTGATTAATCCATTACAGATAACAGCAATTCGTAAGATCAAGTCTATTGGATGTGCTGTATTAAATAATGGTCAGTTTACAAGATCTGGCAAAGGTCTATTACTTTTGTAATATGAAGGGTAACTATATTAAATGTGAAAATATTCCATGTTTTTAGCATTAACGTCATTACTACCTGTTTTGTGTCTCTGTTTGCCGTTGGATGTTGATTCCTCAGGCCAGACAAATCCAGATCCGGGTAAAAATAGTGTACGCACAGTTGTCATCGATGCAGGCCACGGTGGTAAAGATCCGGGTTGCCTTGGTGCAGGCTCTAAGGAAAAGGAAATCACGCTAGCTATAGCGCTCCTTCTCCAAAAAAAGATCAACAAGGCATATCCTGACGTGAAAGTTATCCTTACCCGAGATAAAGATGAGTTTATACCCTTGCATGTGCGATCCCAACTTGCAAATAAGGCAAAGGCCGATCTTTTTATATCCCTGCATTGTAATGCAGTCGAAAGCGGGAGCCATGTCAAAGGTTCTGAAACGTATGTCTTGGGCTTGCACAGGGCCGAGGCCAATCTGGCAGTGGCACGAAGGGAGAATGAAGCAATTCTTTTAGAAGACAACTATAAGCTGAATTATGGCGACTTTGATCCTAATTCACCAGAGGCTTATATCCTTATGGCTATGTATCAAAATGCCTATCTGGAACACAGCATTGTCTTTGCTGATTTTGTTGAACAGGCCATTCATGAGCATGCAAGGCGTCACAGCAAAGGTGTTAAACAAGCAGGTTTTCTGGTGCTTCGCGAAAATGCAATGCCCAGTGTTCTCGTTGAGGCCGGTTTCCTGTCCAATGCCGAAGATGAAAAGTTTCTGCGTACAACAAATGGTCAGGAGTTAATTGCAGAGAGTTTACAAAAAGCGTTTAGCCGATATAAGCGGCATGTCGAAAGGCAGCATTTAGATGAATCTGTGGAATTACTTCCGGTTGGTATAGAAACAAATGATCCGGAATTGACCGTAGATGTAATGAAGAAAGGTGGAACTATCCCAACTGGGTCATGGTTTGGCGTGCAAATAGGTGCATTGAAAAACGCCCTGCCAGTCGACCACCCTTATCGAGCCAATGTGCCTAAGTTGCTAGAAAAACAAGAATCCGGCTTGTACAAATATTTCTCGGGTCCATTCACATCAGCTGCCGAAGCAGAAAAAGTCAAAGGAAAACTCGTTCAGTCCGGCTTTAAGGGTACTTTTGTAGTCGCCTATAATGGCGTTCATCGGATTGCCCAAGGTGTGCAAAAATAATTTCACGACTGCCTTTCAAGAACCATTTATGAGAAAAGAAACCAAACTGGGCATATTTGCAATCCTTATTCTGGCGACTTCCATCTGGGGATATAATTATCTGAAAGGAAAAAATCTGTTATCGCGATCTCAGGTTTTCTATGTCGAATATGAGAATATCAGTGAGTTAATGGTTTCTTCTCCTGTCAAGATCAATGGCTTTCAGGTGGGCACTGTGACCAATATTGCACTGAAGAAGGAGGATATGCGCACCATCGTGACCGAATTAAATGTGGATATTTCTACCATTATCCCCCGAAATGCAAGGGCTATTATCGAACCTGTAGGCATAATGGGCGGATCTCAGATTTCTATCGAATTTGATGGGCCTTGTACTGGTGCTGATTGCGCCGAATCCGGTGCCTATTTTCAAGGTGGATCAGCCTCGCTTTTGAGTAAATTGATGGATCAGGATCAAGTCGATGGTTATTTTCAAAAACTGAAAATGGAACTTGGTTTACTGGTTGATACCCTGGATCAGATGAGCGCTGACCCCGGAAGCAAAAACATGGTAGGCCAGAGCCTGTATGATACAAGACAGATCCTCGCTAATACGCGTGTGACCACTGAAGAACTGGCCTTGCTCGTCACGCGTCTTGGCAATCAAATGACCACGATTATGAAAGACCTGCAAGTGGTGACGGGTACGTTGAAAACAAGCAATCAGGATATTTCCGGCATTTTGGCTAATACAAATACCATTACCACGCAGGTGAAAGAAGCTGATTTGGGCAAGGCCATTTCGGCATCACAGGAAACCTTAAAAGGCTTGGACATCACAATTGCCGAATTGAATACAGCTACATCAGAGCTTCAAACGATTTTGAAGAAGGTGAGTAACGGAGACGGTACTTTAGGCAAGTTGGTGAATGATCCTACTATTTATCAGAACCTGATCCGTACTTCCAAAAACCTTGATCTGCTTTTACAGGATTTCCGGCTAAATCCAAAACGTTATGTAAACGTATCTGTAATAGGTCGGAAACAGACAGATTATGAATTGCCTGAGGCTGATCCGGCCTTTCCTCCACAAAAGGCAAAGGAATGACAAGCAGCTTCGACAGTTCAATCGGATTCTCGATATTTTTCATTCTCGCTGAAC
>JBBQMA010000373.1:0-2820 GCA_038328415.1 Chitinophagales bacterium
GAATAAATACAACGTTGAAATATAACTTTTTTTCATTGCTGATTGCCGTTTTAGGCGTTTTAGGTATATTATTAATTCTCAGTGCAAAACTTGGTTCGAGCAAAGCCAAACAGGAAGGATTCTTTAATGTCACAATTCCCCGATTTTATGACGGTCTCGCTCTAGATCATTATACGGTAGAATCGCGCACTATTAAGAAAAATGACATCCTTGGCTCCCTACTTTCGGAATTAGGAGTCCCCTCTGCATTACAACCCAAACTCATTTCCTCATGTACCGAGGCTTTTAATTTGAAAGCATTGCGGGAGGGGCACCAGCTTTATGTTTTCAAGGACCCGAAATTCTGTGAGGTAGCTTGGCTTATCTATGAACCCGGCCCATATAGGTCATACAAAATCAAAATAGACAGCGAGCCAACTGTTGAACAAATAGAAAGACCTGTAGAAGTTGTTATCCAGCGACGATCCGGGGAGATCCGGTCTTCGCTATGGAATGCTATGATCGAAGGCGAAATGCCCATACCTCTCATTATTGGTCTGGAGTCGGCTCTCGAATGTGCAGTTGATTTCCACCATTTGCAAAAAGGTGATCATTTCAAAGTCATCTATGAGGAGGACCAGCTAGGCGGCGAGCGAATTGGTTTAGGGAAAATACAGGCCATATCATTTCAACAGGGAGACAGTACCTACCATGCCATCTATTATGAAAAGGACAGCATAAAAGGATACTATGATCTTGCAGGTCGGCCAATGAAGAGCATGTTTCTTAAAGCGCCCGTTCGCTTCTCACGAATTTCTTCCTATTTCTCAAGCAGCAGGTTACATCCAATTCTAAAGATTCGCAGACCTCACCTGGGCACTGATTTCGCGGCCCCTCATGGCACAGAGATTTTAGCAGTAGCCGATGGAACTGTTACTGAAGCCGCACGTCGTGGTGGCAATGGCAACTTTGTCCGCATCAGGCATACCGGCACCTATGAGACACAATATCTTCACATGCAACGATTTGCTAAGACGATTAAGGCTGGTAGACGTGTACGGCAAGGTCAAGTCATCGGATATGTAGGATCGACAGGCTTGGCAACAGGTCCCCATGTATGTTTTCGGTTTTGGAAAAATGGAAAACAGGTCAACCCAATCCGTGAAAAACTACCTGAATCTAAGCCAATGCCCAAATCCATGCTCGCTGATTATTTCGTATATCGGGATAAGTACGTATCTGCCTTGGCCGAGATTCCGAGATTCCGGGAAAGCGTGCGTGCAGGAACGGACTTAATTCGGGAGGTTGTCACCCCCTGAGCTCCTTGTTAAAGTCGGCCACTCCCCTGAAGATTTTATTCACTTGTACAGGTTTGATTCGTTAATTTAAAAGGTTCGATTCTGGAATTCGGGCAAGTACACTATAAATATCACCTTTGTGATCGAGGATGCGTTGCCATAATTGACCTGGTTCATCTTTGAAGATATAATTGGAATCGGCTTCAGCATGCAACCAGGACCCAAATTTCATTTCTTCCTGAAGCTGTCCTTCGGTCCATCCTGAATAACCAACAAAGAACCGGATATTAGTACTGAGTGCTAATTGATTATCAACCAAAAACTTCAATTTCTCGAAAGAACCTCCCCAATAAATGCCAGGTAAAATAGGAACACTTTCTTCGAGCAGATCCCCGAGGTTGTGTAAAAAGTGTATCGTATCCACTTGAACCGGTCCACCATAACACACTGATAAATCTATTGAAGGAAAATCTTGTAAAAGATCGTTTACCTGGATATCTAATGGTTTGTTGATTATAAAACCTAATGAACCCTCGGCGTTATGCTCACATAAAAGTATCACAGACCTGTTAAAATACGGGTCTGCCATGAATGGCTCAGCAAGTAATAATTGACCGGCTTTAATCTTTTTCAATCCTTGTGAAGTTGAATGTTCCATAACCTCTTTCCTTTATAATGCAGAAAGGGCTACTTCAGGTTCAATCTTACGGATCATTCCTCTCAAAACACTCCCCTTGCCACCTACTTCGACAAATTCATTCACACCGTCATAAACCATTTGATGAATGGATTGGGACCATCGAACAGGGGCTGTTAATTGCGCAATGAGATTAGACTTAATTTTTTCAGTATCCGATTCCGCCAGGGCCGATACATTTTGATAAATTGGACAAATAGGCTTCAGAAAATGGGTATTTGTTATAGCGAAGGCCAATCTTTCTCTAGCGGGCTCCATTAATGGGCTATGAAATGCCCCACCCACCGGCAAGAGTACAGCACGTTTTGCACCAGCTTCCGTCAGCGCCGTTACAGCTTTTTGTACACCGTTTTGACTTCCACTTATAACTAATTGGCCAGGTGCATTGTAATTAGCCGGGACGACTATATCATCAATTTGGGCACATATTTCTTCAATTACCTGGTCGGGTAATCCAAGAATAGCCGCCATCGTCCCGGGTATAAGGTCACAAGCAGCCTGCATTGCCAACGCCCTTTCTTTGACGAGTACAAGCCCGTCTTCAAATGAAAGTGCACGTGCTGCAACAAGGGCACTAAACTCACCCAGACTATGACCAGCCACAGCTGATGGTTGAAAATTATCACCGGCCAGGAAAGCAGTGATTACAGACTGTACAAAAATGGCTGGCTGAGTAACCCTGGTTTCCTTTAGTTCATCTTCGGTGCCGGAGAACATTATTTGACTGAGCTCAAAACCCATTATTCGATCAGCAAGGTCAAACCACTCCTTCGCATTACTTGATGATTCTATCAAACTCAAGCCCATTCCGGAGAATTGAGCGCCCTGCCCTGGAAAAACATAAGC
>JBBQMA010000374.1:0-2815 GCA_038328415.1 Chitinophagales bacterium
TACCGGAATGGGAATGCGCCAGTGTTCCCAGTCGAGGGCTATCACCAGCGAATTCTCCGTCTGGTCAATAAAGGAATAAGTCAGCCATTCCTGCAATAACATTCTGTTTTTTTCTTGCCGGACTGAAACGCGCAATGCATCAAGTTCGGGATTATAAAAATAACTTCCCCAGCCCTCCGTATTTTTGGAAAAAATAAGGGTACAGGAATCTTCAAATAATGCAATAAAAAAACCATATTCACCAGCTTCAAGGTGCTTGCCTGCAATGAGGACGTCAGTTGAGAAGGCGATCGTCGTACACTCATCGGCTCCAGCTCGCCATGGGGATGGGAGACTTGAACCAAACCCAAGCACGGAAAAACCAAAATGTGCCACCGGGGTGCCCCATATTTTACCTATTCTACCCTTCACGCCCGGTGCATTCCAGCGCACTAAAATTTCAGTGGTTCCGATCGTACGTCCAATCTGGCTTTTTAAATTCACCCCATTGTTCGGCAAGCGGAGCATCTGGGCATTGCCCTGTAAGACACAAAATAATCCCAGGGTTAAAAGGATGAGCCATAGTTTCATGGAGGAAAACATTTAAAATAAAAGTGCGAGGAATATAACTGTTGATTACGTTGACGAAATTAAGTCTTATTTGTTGGAGTAGCACCATTCGGTTCTCTTAAAATTTGGTTAATGGTTTTTCCTTTCCCCAAAGGATTTACCTTCTGTTCAATTTACGATATAAAAGTATACCCGGCTTTAAAAAGTTTGCGATCATTCTGGATGTGTCAATAGGATAATCATCCACCGTCTTATCTTGTGTCAAATCCTGTGTTTATGATGACCATCAGCCGCCCTGGAGCCGACAGCTATGCACCGTACTATCATAAGTATATCGAAATGGTGCCGGAGGAGAACGTAATGGTTTATTTGGTGCACAGCCAGCGTGCCGTGCCTGAATTCCTCCGACAGATCCCTGATGAGCTGCTTTCAAATGCCTATACTTCGGGCAAGTGGACCCTGGCAGAGGTCCTTCAGCATGTGTTGGATGGCGAACGGATTTTTGCCTACCGCTGTCTGTGTATTGCACGGGGTGATCAGCAGCCACTGCCCTCCTTTGATGAAAACATGTACAACCAGAATGCAGTAACCAGCCACCGTACCTTGGGTTCGTATATTGAAGAGTGGTCCACAATCCGTAAAGCGACCATCAGCCTACTCGCCCATCTCCATGAGGGCTGCTTGGACAATATGGGATTCGTGGCGGGGTATCCGGTACAGGTCAGGGCATTACCATGGATCATAGCCGGTCACGAAATCCATCACCTGCAGATCATCCGGGAGCGTTATTTGAAGTAAGCTGTCATTTCTCAAAGAAAGGAAAGATTACTTATGCTTAAAGGCCAGCCGAGCCACATCTTTAGAGGAAGTGAACACCTTGTCCAGTAAGCGGGAGATAGGCAACGTGGCCTGCTGAAGAAAATAAGAAATGCCTGTAAGCGGCTCCCCTTCTTTTCGCGTTTTGGGATTGAGCAGTTTGCGGAGGGCGCCGCTGACATAATAACTGACGCGGATATTGATGAAGGATTTACTCTCCAATTGAAATCCATTTTGCATCAGGATGTCCGCGTAATAGGATACGGGTCGGCCGTAGCACAATTCATCGCCGAGGATGGTATCTTCAATGCGCTCAAAGAGGAAAACCTGATCCCGGGACACCCGGCATAATTCATTCATGATCTGCCGCAGCATGGCTTCATCCGTATTATGCTGCAACACGGTAGCCGTAAAGACGATATCGAATTCCCCATCGCGAAACGGCAATGTAGTTCCGTTTACCTTGATGATCTCGACGGATGGATCGACATTGCCTCGGGCGATATCTGCCATTTCCTGCGAGATATCGACGCCCACGAGCCTGGAAGGATGATGGTCAAACACTTCGACCAGATTGCCACCGGGCCCACATCCGATCTCGAGGACGGATTTTCCCTTGAAATCGACGCCATGGAGCAGGCCAAGGAACTGTTGCCTTTTATACCTGTAAAATGGTTCGTCATCTCCGGCGATCACATTGGCGCCATTCCGTTGTTTTATACGTCGGGCCACTTCCGACCAATAGGATTCCGGATGATAATTTGTCATAACGTCTGCTAAAATTCACAAATAGCTAGAATGCCACTCCTTTACAGGCGCGCATACTAAGGAGCAAATATAACCAGATCTTTCTTCTTGGTCCTCTGGTAAAAGAACTTCAATGTGCAATGTTTTTGACAAAACCAGATTATTTGGCCATGAACATTTGAGCTGCCGGGCCCAGGGGCAGTTCAAACACAATCCACAGTGTCAGTAAAAGTACCCAGCCGATAAAAAACACAAACGTGTAGGGCAACATGGTCGCTACCACCGTTCCAATGCCCGCTTTGTGCACATATCGCTGGATAAATGCGACGATCAATGCGAAGTAGGACATCATGGGCGAAATGATGTTGGTGATACTGTCGCCTACCCGATAGGCCGCCTGGGTAAATTCCGGCGAATAGCACAAAAGCATGAACATCGGGATAAATACAGGTGCCATTATCGCCCATTTGGCGGAGGCGCTGCCCATAACCAGATTAATAATGGATGAAATCACCACGAATGAAATAATGAGCGGAATAGGCCCGAGACCGGAAGCACGGAGAACATCAGCTCCTTGCACGGCAAAAACCAACCCGATATTGGTCCAGTTGAAATACGCGACAAACTGGGCTGCAAAAAACACCAATACAATATAGGACCCTAGGGTCTCCATACTTTTACCCATCCCCTTCATGACATCTGC
>JBBQMA010000375.1:0-2784 GCA_038328415.1 Chitinophagales bacterium
CAGCGCTTCAATACTTCAATTGAAGTAAAATTTGCTTTATCCCGTCAATGACCACAGACTACGCCATTTCATCTGAAGCACACCTAAAACGGCTTCTTTGATAATTGAAGATGACATTTTTGAAACACCTTCTACCCGATCGGCAAAAAGGATAGGTACTTCTTTAATTCGGAAACCTTTTAGCCAGGATGCATATTTCATTTCGATCTGGAACGCATATCCGACAAAACGTATTTTGTCCAGGTTGAGCGCTTCCAAAACCCGCCTGTGGTAACAAACGAATCCAGCAGTAGGGTCCTTTACGGGCATCCAGGTAATGAATTGGACATAAAAAGAAGCACCCCGGGAGAGAAGTATTCGGTCGAAAGGCCAATTTGCAAGCCGCCCACCACGGACATATCGCGATCCCACCACGAGGTCTGCTTCACCCTTTTGGATAGGTTCGCCTAAGCGATCCAAATCGGAAGGCAGATGAGAAAAATCAGCATCCATCTCAAAAAAGAGATCATACCCCCTTTCCAAACCCCATTGAAAGCCTTGAATGTATGCTGTTCCCAATCCAGACTTTTTGGGTCTTTCCTTTAAAAAAATCCGTGAAGACCATTTAAGCATCATAGCCCGTACAATACCAGCTGTACCGTCCGGTGAACCATCATCTACAACGAGAACGTCATAGCCATAAGGCAAAGCCATTACCGTTTCCAGCATCCTTTGGATGTTTTCCTTTTCGTTATATGTTGGTATAATAACCAGACTATCTCGCAAGGCAGACAAATTTGGCAAATGATAAATCCATTCGTTGGTTCACGTTTGATGTTAACTAGATTTTTATCAAAGATTTGGCTGAACTTCCTCTATCAATGACATTATTTTTTCATAGACATCCTCGGCATTTGGTTTAGAGAAATAATCTCCGTCAGAGCCATACGGAGGTCGATGGGGTTTAGCCGAAATGGTCAATGGTGCGCTATCCAAAAACTGGTAGCCATTTTGTTTCTCCAAAACTTGTTGCATCATGTATGCACTTGCTCCTCCAGGAACATCTTCATCAAGAAATACTATTCTGTTCGTTTTTTTAAGCGAATAAAGGATGACACCTTCCAGATCAAAAGGCAACAACGTCTGCACATCGATGAGCTCAACAGAAACACCAGATTTTTGCAATAATTGAATGGCTTCTTCGGCGATCCTTACACATGATCCGTAGGTGACAAGGGTGACATCTGTACCAGAAGACAAAACCTCAGGCACTCCAAAAGGCACAGTAAATTCAGCGAGATTATCGGGGACACGCTCTTTCAATCGATACCCATTCAAACATTCAATAATCAGCCCCGGGTCATCAGATTGCATCAGCGTATTATACATACCAGCAGCTTGTGTCATATTACGCGGCACACCAATATACATACCTCGAAGGGAGTGGATTAACATGCCCATGGGCGACCCAGCATGCCAAATGCCTTCCAACCGGTGGCCACGTGTCCGAATAATTGCAGGGGCCTTTTGCATTCCATTACTCCGATATCGTAGAGTTGCGAGATCATCCGTTAATGGCTGCAAACCAAATATAAGGTAGTCAAGGTATTGTATTTCTGCCAGTGGCTTTAGTCCACGCATCGCCATGCCTATAGCCTGGCCCATGATGGTCCATTCCCGGATACCCGTATCAAAGACCCTGTCCTTTCCGTATTTGGTCTGCATTCCTGCAAATCCTTGATTGACATCTCCGATATGACCCACATCCTCACCAAATGCAAAAAAACGGTCGTCCTTCTCCAGCAATTGGTCAAAAAACTGATTTAAAACTTCAAATCCATTCTTGACTGGAGATTGATCCGAATAAACTGCAGGAATTACAGGCACCCTGAGCACCGACTCAGCGCTCTCACTGTAGAGATGACTGTGGTATATGCGATCAGCTCTGCCATAGGCTTCACGAATTAAACTATTCAGGGAATCATGCACCGGAAGGTCCAATGACTTGATCAAAAAGGCTAACCTTCGCGCAATGCGGAGAAGTTCATTCAACAGCGGATTAAGGAGTCCGGCGTATTCCTTGAGCAACGATGCGATAGCTTCATTTTCTCCAAAATGGCTGCGCACTTCTTCAACAATTGCATTAATTCGGTCCTTAAAACTATTGATTGGCTCGTTATAGGCTTTCCATGATTTGTCGCGTGCTTCACGAACAAAGATCTTGGCATGGTCTCTGACTTCTGCGAGTTCATCTTCCGTAGCCAATCCTGTTTCTTTCAACCATATACCCATGCGGAGGATACAATCATATTCGACTTCCCATGCAAGACGTTCCTTAGTTTTATAACGCTCATGCGATCCGCTGGTAGAATGTCCCAGGGGTTGCGTCACCTCCTGGACATGGATCAATGCAGGTTGATGTGTGGTACGCACATGATCGGCTATTTCTGCATAAACCCTGCATAGTTCAGGATAATCCCAAGCCTTTACTGTCACCATACGAATACCTTCTCCGGCTTCGTCACTTGCCATTCCTGCAGTGGCTTTTGAAATACTCTTTTTAGTGGTCTGAAAATCTATGGGCACAGAAATGCCATAACCGTCGTCCCAAACAGAAACTATTAATGGCACCTGTTGGACAGCAGCCGCATTTAAGGTCTCCCAGAAAACGCCTTCGGATGTACTGGCATCTCCGATAGTACAAAAAACTATTTCATTCCCATTGTCTGAAAACTGGCTCCTTTCTGCAAGCTCATTAAACGCTCTGTATTTCTTGGACGCTAATGCCAAACCCAAGGCGCGAGC
>JBBQMA010000376.1:0-2774 GCA_038328415.1 Chitinophagales bacterium
GCCAATTTTTAGCCTGACCGGATCGGCAACCAGGCCAAACGGCAAGGTGATAACCCTCGCTGAATGTCTACGGTTTGTTGCCAACCGCAAGGCCGGATCGGATATCTTGTATTATCTCGCGCAATATGATGAATGCCTTACTGACACCTTTGCTATCCAGGTTACCGTCTTAGGCGACACCATATCTATTCCCTTTTTTGATGATTTTAATTATCCCGGCCCCTATCCTGACCCGTCTAAATGGGTGGATGATCAGGTATTTATTAATAAGACAATGGCCTATAAACCCGTATCACTTGGTGTGGCTACCCTGGATGGCTTAGATCAGTTTGGGCGGGCCTATCCTGAAAGTCCAAATAAAAGGGACACCTTGACGTCCGCATATCTTGATCTTTCGCCATACAATGAAAATGACAACTTGCTACTCACCTTTCGTGTTCAGCGCAAAGGTCTAGGCTTCGCACCGGAAACCAATGACAGTCTGATACTTGAATTTAAGAATAATATGGGTCAGTGGGTCGTAGCAGAAAAGATACCTGGACTCAATCCATTTCAATCCAATCCGGATACGTTTATAAACAGGACGTTTGGCCTGGCAGATGATGATTATTTGTACAAAGGTTTCCAATTCCGGTTTCGTAACAAATCAAAATTGCCCGGAGCCCTTGGGTTGTGGCATATTGCTTATGTCCAATTAGAGGAGGACCAGACCGTAAAGGGTAACAATCTGGACATTACATTTACCCGGCAGCCCAATTATATGATAAATAGGTATACGGCTATGCCTTGGCGTCATTTTCATCCTGTTGCTTCATCCTGGCTGAAAAATGGGTTGGACATTGGTCTATATAACCATCATACTGAAATTCTGACGGCCAATCCCAGTGAAGTGGTCATAAAAGATTTACTTAGCGGACAGGTTTTTGTCAGCAATATCAATCTGCTTGATTTGCCGCCGGTTGTGCCTCAAAACCAACTGGATCTTTCCCCCGGCGCCCATGACTTTCTTAATCCCTTGAGTACATCCGGTCTAGCTGGCTTCTTGCAGGTACTCTCCCCAAATCTGGAAGCCGTCGAACTGGATCTCCAATTTCGATTTGAGCAAAATCTGGAAGAAAACGCAGGCGAACCTGTTGCCTTGCGAAATAATATGACGACTCGGACAACCGTACTTTCCAATTACTTTGCTTACGATGATGGTACAGCAGAAAGTGCAATAGTGGCGACTAAAGCAGGCACACAGGTGGCTTTAGCATTTGAAGCGACCATTGCAGATACTTTACGAGCTATCCAGTTTCATTTTCCCAGATACAATGTGGATGTTACCACTCAATTCTTTAACCTGCGTGTCTGGTCAGGATCACTCTCGAATGATCCTGTATTTGAGGATTTTTTCCTTAAACCCTTTTATCCGGATCTCCTATTTGAAGATTCGTTGCAAGGATTCACTACATATGTTCTTTTTGATAATGATGGAAACGCCGTTGGTGTTCCTATACCTGCTGGCACATTTTATGTAGGCTGGCAACAAGGGTCCAATGTTGATGATCCCATTCCAATAGGATTTGACAAAAACATATTGACCGGAGCCGATCATTCTTGGTTCAATACTACGGGCACATGGCTGCCTTTCCCTGGCAGCTTGCGTGGTTCATTGATGATCCATCCCGTTTTTGGTGACAAAACACCCAATCATACTCCTGATTTGGTGGATCTGTATACGCCTCATCCTTTGATGAGCAAATTGAAACTCTATCCAAATCCCTCTAGTGGTATAATATGGTTAGATGCAGGGTTGCCTCCAGGTGAATGGACAGTTATTGTACTTGATGCATTCGGCAGAACGATTACTTCCTTGCCCTACACTACAACTATCGACCTCTCAGGTTCCCCCGCAGGTGCATACCAACTTGTCATTCGTGATGCAGCTTATAAATTATTGGCAAGACGCACGCTTATGCTAAACAGGTAATCACGGTGCTTCCCTGATCTTATGCACATAACCGTTGACACCAAATTCCCTTCGAAGAGATTCTAATTGATCATTAGCATCCTTGAGTTTGATATGTTTACCCACTGCAATGGCATAGATATTTTGGTTGCCCACAAAATGGACCAGCTCCGTATATTCAAGTCCGAGTTTTTGCAATTGACTTAAGTGCAACTTTGCTTTCTCCTCCGTCAAAAAACTTCCGGCCAGCACGACATAAGGCCCACGCATGGGTTTAGCGCCGGGATCGTTGCTAAGCAGGGTTTGTAACAAGCCTCCTGCAGTATCTACCAAACGAAACTGAGGCAAAGCTAGCAAGGCGTCTTCTTCGGAGAATTTATGTGTAACATCATTTTTCTCCTGTAGATATTCCATGGAGCGGTAAGCCAAGAGGGAGATGACCAAAAAGGTCAGCAGGACGGTCAGCAAGGTATACCCGGCATTGTATCGTGCGTTCATGGTCATGGGGTTAAACTAGTGATAAACGAAATAATTCCTGATATAGTGTATTTCAGAAATGGTTCTTCCACATCATAGATTCGACGGGTTTGTCGGTACGAATATTATACTTTGCTGTTTGTTTGTGGTGGTAATAGTTTTCAATATCGCCATCAACCTTGAAGTAAATGAGCTGACCAATGGGCATACCTTTATAGATACGGACCGGCATTGTGCAGGAAATCTCGAGTGTCCAGGTATTGCAAAAACCAACATCGCCTTTGCCTGCCGTGGCGTGGATGTCAATCCCCAGTCGCCCGACGCTGGATTTCCCTTCCAAAAAAGG
>JBBQMA010000377.1:0-2724 GCA_038328415.1 Chitinophagales bacterium
TTTCAATAGGACTTGGGATAACCATGGATTAAAAGAAGGTGCATTTGTTCATTGAATTTTGAACTTAGCGACAAATCGGTTGTTCAGATAGATATTCAACTACACTGATCATAAATGTCAGTATTTCAGTAATTATATAAATTGCTGCCTGAATATCATCTAATATTTACCCTTTAACTACGAGTAAATTGAGATTAGTTATTTTAGGATGCCTGTCCTTATTTTTTATTTTCCAATCCGCCGTTTCAGGATACGCCCAACCGTTTTCACTGCCAGCCCTGACCTATGGCTATGATGCATTGGAGCCATCAATTGATGCGCAGACCATGGAAATCCACCATTCACGGCACCATCAGGCGTATGTGAATAACCTAAATAAAGCTTTGGCAGGCTCGCCCATGGAAAAGTGGTCTTTGGAATTGCTTTTACTTAATGCAAGTAAAAGGGATGATGCCATCCGGAATAATGGGGGAGGACACTATAATCATACGCTTTTTTGGGAAATCCTTTCTCCCAAACCGGCTAAGGCACCTTCTGGGGCATTGGCTATGGCTATAATGGAGACATATGGAAGTCTGGACAGTTTAAAAACCTTGCTTAATAAAGCGGCTTCCTCACGCTTTGGATCAGGTTGGGCTTGGTTAGTGGTTACCGTCGACAAGAAGCTAACTGTAAGCAGCTCCCCCAACCAAGACAACCCCATTATGGACGTATCGACTGTTCGCGGTTTGCCTATTTTAGGTATTGATGTATGGGAACATGCCTACTATCTAAAATATCAAAATAAGAGGGGTGACTATCTGACATCTATTTGGGAAGTACTCGACTGGAAAGCTGTTTCCGATAAATATGATGCCGCTCTTGGTAATCCACTCCTCCGGCGTATAGAGCGGGATGGTTGGAAAGAGTTGAATACGTTTCATGAAGTTATGTCTCAAACGTTTCATCCGGCGGAAGAAGGGGACATGCAACCTGTCAAAACACGTTCAGGAGAAATGGCAGAAAAAGCTTCACAGCTTAAAGCTTCGGTCATTCCAACCAGCTTCCGTACACATGCAGTGCGAAAATCGCTCGATCGACTTGTCGCAGAATCTTCTGCCCTCGATAAATTGGTGCGTAACAAAAAAGATGACACACAGATTATGAAGTCACTCAACCTGCTTCACGAACGTTTTCATGAGGTGATGGAGGAATGCGATCATTAATAAAAATAGATTTCTAAAAAGTAAGGGGAAGCTTTTGGTTTCCCCTTACTTGGTTTAATCCATCGCACTGGAATTATCTAAAAGCTAAAAGCATTCGAGGCATCTTAGCCTTGTATATATTGCCAGGCTGAGCGCCAGGAGCCTGTTTTTTCACAATGCATTATGAAATGTTCATAGAAAGGGTCATTACCAATAGTGGCGCCATCACCGATGATAACCAACTGTAAGCGCGCACGGGTGATCGCAACATTCATCCGCCGGTAATCTTTCAGAAATCCGATCTCTGTTTGTGCATTCGATCGGACAAGCGAGAGTATGACTACATCAATTTCCTGACCCTGGAAGCCATCAATTGTATGAACAGAAATGGGGAGATCCTGATATTTGGGATCTTCGTTTAGTTCCTCCTGAATATATTCCACTTGTTCACGATATGGCGAAAGAATGGCAATTTCCGGCCAAGGCTTTTCAAGAAGTCCATCTCTCAGATTCTCAAGATGGCAGGTAATGAGTATGTATTCGTCAGGATTGTAACGCGATTGGGTTTCCGGATTGGTTTTTTCTTCAAACCCGCAGCCCGCAGTATCAATAAAGATTAACGGGTGATTATCAGGGATGGGTAAAAGATTGAGATCTAAGCCTTCTGCTGACTGTAATAAGCCATTATAAAACCAGGTATTTGAAAAAGCCATTATTGCGGGATGCATCCGGTATTGCAAGGTAAGCAAGTGGACATGAGGTAACGTTGGCAACAGGCGCTCCATCATCGTGATGGACAAGCCATTTCGGGCGGCGTCTGCGGATTTGACTGTTGGTGGTAATTGATGTGGGTCACCTGCCAAAATTAACCGTTGCACTTTGGCCAATGGGATCCAAATGGCGGGGTCCAAAGCCTGTGCCGCTTCATCCAAAACCAGCGTTTCAAATCGTCGTTTGTCTAGGATAGGGTGAGCAGCACCTGTGAGTGTCGTTGCAATAACCTGGGCGCTGTCAAGGATCTGTTCCACCAAACGGTTTTCAAGGTGTCTTACCCAATCTTCCAGGTCCCGCGCCTCCTGATACCCTGACTTGCGTTCTTCCCGGGCATGCTGGTTGAAGGTACGTTTGTACTTTACTGCGTTTTTTCGTGCCTCGGCTGCCTGGATTTTCAACTTTTTTATTTCCTTGTTATCCGGATGGGATGCCACTCGGGCATCCAGTGTCAGGTCCAGTATTCCTTCATCTACTCTGGAAATATGTCCAAGACGAACGACATTCAAGCCTTGTAAAGCCAGACGTTCAGCGAGGACATCTGTTGCGGTATTTGAAGCTGCGCATACAAGAACCACTCTTTCCTTTTGCACGAGATGATGGACTGCCATTGCCAATGTCGTCGTCTTTCCCGTGCCAGGCGGACCATGGATTAGTCCTAGTTCGCGTGCTGATAAAATGCCCTGGACGGCTTGTACCTGTGAGGAATTTAAAGTTGCACAGTTTATAGGGATATCGACCTACCCAAAAAGGGGAGCCCGCTGACCAC
>JBBQMA010000378.1:0-2688 GCA_038328415.1 Chitinophagales bacterium
TTATGGGTTTAATTTTCTACTCCTTTTTGGTTCTTTGAAGCTATCAGAGGTCAAACTGATCGGTATAGTGGGGACAGGATTGGCCCTGATTTTTATGGCAAGTAGTCATGCAGTGAATTATTTTGGCTTCAATTTGATGCCCTCCAGAAACTTGCTGATTTTTTATCTGATTCTTTTGATCGCTAATGTGTGGGTTTTCAATCGTTACAAGTCCCGAAAAGTTGTTGGCAAACTATTTTCATCAGATGTCTCAATTTAAGGGTGGAATGTAATATTGTTTAATGATGGCAATAGTCTAGTGGATATGAAGGATGACGTCGACGCGGCACTAGCCGAAAAGTATAACCATTTGCCTTTGCCGTTGCATCGGTATTTGCTTGAAAAGTTGCAAATATATTTTGGCAAATGCGATCAGAATATATTATCTATTGAAATGGTTAAATCAATTTTTAAATATGTGGATATCGCATATGAAGCCGGAGACCATTTTGATAAATATTTACTTATAAAATGCAATGTAACATCGAGTAATCCAATTTCAATACCAGCATGGAAGATTGTTTACAGAAGAATAGAAGACTTAGATAAAGAAGGAAGATTCGATGAAATTTTGGAATGGATTATAGCAACACATCAGAATTTTAGCACAAAGAATAATCATCAGGAAGTGTTTTCGAGATGTCGGGAAGAAAGGGTTTTATTTTCGGAAGTGAACAAGAAAACAATAGCCTTACCTATTCGGAATATTGTTTACCTGAGTGCTGAAGGTGATTTCACAAACGTTTACAACAATCATAGGAAGGAGCACAAGGCCATTTTAGTCGACATGAATATAGGGCGTGCTGAAGCGGTGCTGAGTCCTTTTTTTTTTGATCGAATTCACCGGAGTTATATGGTTAATTTGGGTTGTATCCGTGAGATTTATACCATCAATTCTTTACACAAGGTGGTTTTATGTTCCGGTGTAGTCTTGCCGGTTGCCCGCAGACGCTATAGAAACCTGAAAGAAAAGTTTGATTCCATTGCCACTGTGAGTTCTTCTTGGGCCTTCAACGATGTATAGCTTCATCATTTGATAAGCTCGAAGCACTCGTTTACGATTCCATTTGAGGCCATCTAGGCAGACTTGCCTATCGTACTGACCAATGTCTCGGGTGGGGTATCGATCGGCCAATTCATCCAGTTTGAGGATCGCCTTTCCATCATCCTTTTGGTTCTTGTAGTGCCACGTGCTCCTTGAGGGGCGATACCATCCGGGCGCCCGTAAATCTACTCTTCTTCATCGTTAGACAGGTCTACGTTATTTGACTTTTGATCTGTTCTAAATACGGGGAAGTGTATAATTGGTTCTGACCACTTATAGGAATTATTCAAATAAGCGCCATAATACATGTCATTTATCTACAATATATAACCAATTGATGGCATATATGGTGTAATGAATTATGGGCTAATGTGCACTACTTATTGGGATATTAACTTTGCCGTTTATCTGAATATCTGACATTCATTGAATTTATTGCTCAAATTTGGGGAGAATTCTGATTCAATAATAGTCTATGCTTGGTTGAGTATCATCCACGTGTAGATTTCTTTGGTACAGTTTTCGCCTTTGACTTTTACAATCCCTTTTCCCCCTAAGATGCAGGTGCATATACCTTATTGAAGGTATTGCGCAATTAACACATATCAATTGCGGATATGTGTGATTAGACCCATGAACATATTAACTATGAAATCATCCAGTACTTCCGTTTTTTCATCTAGGGTATTCCATTTTCCAACGACTCGAATGTTCCGCCGTTCATTCCAAATGTTGTTGATCCTCATTGCGGCTCTTGCGTGGAGTGGGGATATACAAGCCCAGTTATTGATCAACCCGGCGGCTGAGGGTGGTTTCCAAAATGGAGCCACATTTGCCAGTAACGGCTGGACTGTAGCGAATGCTGGGGGTGGCCCAAACTTATGGTATGTCGGTACTGTTCCTACCGGATTTACAGGCAATGCCGCATATATTTCCAATGATTTGGGCATAACACATGCGTATACCAATAATTCGACTTCTGTAGTCCATTTTTACAGGGATGTTACCTTCCCAGGAGGAGTGCCCCAGTTTACACTCTCCTTCAACTGGAAAGCAGATGGAGAATCAGGTCCTTTTGACGCTATTATTGTCAGCCTGGCCCCTACCACTTATACCCCGACCGGTTCGACCACTTCTTTGGGTACCGGGGTGCTGCCTGCACCCGCCAATAAATTGGGTGCCATTACGGCTCCTCAGCTAAACAATCAGACGACAGTTCAGACCGCAACTTACACCTTGAAAAGTGCCGATCTCGGAAACTGTTCAGGCCCGGTTACACTCCGATTGATCTTTACATGGAAGAATGATGGTTCTTTAGGTGATCAACCTCCAGCAGCAATTGACAACATTTCGCTCGTAGGTGTCCCCTTGACGACCAATAAACCTGCGGATCGCTGTACGGATGGTACGAATATAGTATATACTGCCAATCCTGGAGTAGGCGCTGGTGAGACGGGTGTATTCAGTATCATTCAAAATACACCAGGATTTACAAATAATGGAAATGGAACGGCTAACTGGACAGTGGGCAATTCCATTCCTGGGAATTATGTTGTTTCCTATACATTAACAAATGCTGCCAATTGTGCCTATACAGTTAGAGA
>JBBQMA010000379.1:0-2687 GCA_038328415.1 Chitinophagales bacterium
TAACCCAATGAATAGCGGCCAATACGGGTACCCGTTGCCGCACGAAACGATTCAAAACTGTCTAGGGCAAAGGAACGGGAAACGATACTGAAACTGTCGTCCTTGCCTAAAAGTGTCTGGTCAATATCTACGAGCTCTGAACCCACAAGGGTGGGTTTTGTACACCGGCTAAACAAGACCACGGTCAACACGAGTGTGATTGACAACCAGAGAGAAGATTTATTCATAAGCAATCTGAAAATCAAATAAAGATTAGACCTCCTGTTCAAGCAAGCTGTCATAAAACTCAAGATAAGCGGGCAGCATGGCTTCTTCTTCTACCATATCGAGAAGTGGTTTTTGCATGGTCTGCATCAGCGCTTCTACATCTTCTGAAAGGCTGTCGCTGCCGCGGATAATCGCATCAGAGTAACCTATGGCACCGCGGTCCAGTGACACCCTCCCTTCATGAATAAATGGAAGCAGCACGTCATTGCTCATCGGTGGAATGAGTGATTTTTCTAAATCTTCCGGCTTGAACTGTTCGCTGGCATCGTGCTGGTAGGCTGACCATGTCAAACGTGAGTTCCGGAATAGGGGCTCGTCCTTATACAATGTACGAAGATAGTAGGGCAACATACTGGTCATCCAGCCATGACAATGGATAATATCGGGCGGCCAGCCAAATTTTTTCACCGTCTCAATCGCTCCCTTACAGAAGAAAATCATTCGTTCCAGGTTGTCATCAAACGGCTTGCCATCGGCATCCTCAAAAACGGATTTGCGCTTGAAAAATTCATCATTGTCTAGGAAATATACCTGTAACCGGGAACCAGGCATACTGGCCACCTTGATGATCAGGGGAAAATCCTCATCATTGACGACGATGTTCATTCCAGATAACCGTACAACCTCATGCAGGCGATGCCGCCGTTCGTTAATCGTACCAAATCGGGGCATAAGGATCCGAAGTTCCAACCCGTTTTCGTGCATGTATTGCGGAATCTGCTGTGTGATATTTGAAATCACCGACAAAGCGGTGTAGGGATGCATTTCCTGTGTGATAAGGAGAAGTCTTTTCTTTTCCATTCCTGAAATTTTGATGGCTCTAAAAGGATAGCAAAGATAGGAAAATAATGGAGATCTTTAATTTTCTTCCGGCAGGTGGTTGCAGGAGTGCAGTGAATTCATTTACTTTGTCGCCCATTTTTTTAGTCCATGCTGATAATCAAAGCAAACGGTGCCTTGCACGACTTTATTTCCCTGCACCGTCAGAATAGTCATCGCATTGGATTTGTCCCAACAATGGGGGCCTTGCATGCCGGCCACCTCGAACTGATCCATTCGGCCCGAAAAACCTGCGATGTAGTGGTATGCAGTATTTTTGTCAATCCTACACAGTTTAACGACTCTTCTGACCTGGAAAAATATCCCCGGCCCCTGGAACAGGATATCGCGCTGCTCTCCGCAAAAGGTTGTGATATCCTCTTTATACCTTCAGTAGAAATGATCTATCCTTCCAATCTGGACACACGGCTCCACCTGGATCCCGGGCCCATAGCTGAGGTCATGGAAGGGGCTAGCCGTCCCGGGCATTTTGACGGGGTGATGCAGGTAGTCTATCGTTTGCTTGATTTGGTCAAACCCGATGAACTGGTCATGGGGCAAAAGGATTATCAGCAGGTCGCTGTGATCCGGTATATGCTGGAAGCGACGAACACAAAAGTGGATCTCACTATGTGCCCTACATACCGGGAAGAGGATGGGCTGGCCTTCAGCTCCAGAAATGTGCGTCTGACAACCGCCTGGCGTTTGGCAGCCCCTTCTGTTTACCGCACGTTGTCATGGGCAAAAAAATCCCTTGGACAAAAAGCACCCAAAGAGCTTGAAAAGCGGGCTCTTGCCTTGTTGGAGGAAAATGGACTGTTACCCGATTATTTTAGTATTGTCGATGGTTATACACTCCAGCCTGTGGATGATCCAATAGCTCATTCACTTGTCGTGGCATGCACAGCCGTGTGGGCTGGACCAGTGCGCCTGATCGACAATCTGGTGTTAAAAAGTGGTACACCCATCTAAGGGATTAGGACAGGTGAGAGATTGTCGTAATTTTGCCCCGATGCAAATCTGGCGTTTCAAATCAAAAATCCATCGGGCTATCGTGACCGATGCCAATCTCAACTATGAGGGCAGCATAACTATTGACACTGCCATCATGGAAGCTGCCAACATGATTGAAGGCGAGCGTGTTCAGGTGGTGAATAACAATAACGGCGAACGCCTCGAAACGTATATCATACCAGGTGACCGGCACTCAGGTGTCATCTGCCTCAACGGAGCAGCCGCCCGTAAAGCGCAGGTAGGCGATATTCTCATCATCATCTCTTATGGATTGATGGACTTTGAAGACGCTAAAACCTTCAAGCCGGTGACTGTTTACCCAGGCCTGCAAAACCGCATTTAATTCCTACGAATTGCACCCTCAGCTCAAAAATTTCCTTCGCTTTGCCCTCTACCTCGGTACAGGATTAGGTATTTTGTACCTGGTATATAACCGCCAGAATAAGGCTTACCAAGCCAAGTGTGCGCTCGAAGGAAATGCCATGGCTGATTGTCAGTTAACTGATAAAATCATTGCCGACTTTGGTTTGGTTGATTGGAACTGGATTATTGTGGTTCTTCTCCTGTTCATGGTCAGCAATATTAGC
>JBBQMA010000380.1:0-2667 GCA_038328415.1 Chitinophagales bacterium
CATCGGAAGGTAGTGCCAATCCAGTTGCTGAAATAAATCCGTTATGGCGTGCCCGGCTTTGGCAGGCGGGCAAGTATTGTTTGATTTCCTTTTACAACTTGATTTAACGTGACTTCGACTTGAGCGTTGGTAGGTAAAAATACATCTACCCGCGAGCCAAATTTGATAAACCCCAATTCATCACCCTGGTTTATCTTATCTCCAACATCCGGATAACACACGATTCGGCGGGCGACATAACCCGCAATTTGCCGGACGACAATACTACCCAGGTCATTTTTTATAACCACCGTTGTGCGTTCATTATCCTGGCTTGATTTTGGATCCCAGGCAAGGAGGAATTTGCCGGCATGGTAACGGGCATAGGTTATTACACCACTTACAGGATACCGGTTGACATGGACGTTAAGCGGGGACATGAAGACGCTTAATTGAATACGTCGTTCCTTGAGGATTTCTTCCTCAAGGGTTTCTTCAATGACCAGTACTTTCCCATCTGCCGGTGCATAGATAATATGGTCATCGGCGAGATGAAGCGGTCGTTCCGGGTGACGGAAAAAATTAAGGATTAATCCATACAATACCAAAAAGACCGGTAACACCCAAATAGTGAGCCAGGGCATACCGTTTTGGATAGCCGCCAAGGCCAGGAGCATGATAACGGCGGTAAATATGAGTGAACGGTGTCCTTCTTTGTGGTAACGCATGGTGAGAATATATTACTCAAAAGTAGAATGAATTGGTCAATTGCGCTCATCAAAAGTGCGGTAGCTTTTAGCGGATGGCAAACCAATACAGTGCAACAGGAGGAAGGGCGAATAGGAAGGCATCGAATCGATCCAATATTCCGCCATGTCCAGGTAGTATTTTTCCAGAATCCTTCACTTCAAATTCGCGCTTGAGCATGGATTCGACTAGATCGCCCACCGGTCCCCACAGTGCTACGAGCAGCGCGATGATGAATCCATCCTGTAATGTCCAGGCTGGAATCAAAAAGGTAAGCAAGTAGCCAGTTAACAAGGTTAGGAAAGTTCCGCCTGCCCAGCCTTCCCAGGTTTTTTTAGGTGATATCTCGGGCAGAAGCAAATGTCTCCCCCATCTAACACCGGTTAGATATGCACCTGAATCATTGGCCCAAACCAAAAGTAATAATCCAAAAACCTGCAACGGTTGATAAGTACTATCATTAAAACTCAGCAATGGAAGGCAACCGAACGGCAAGGCAATATAAATCAGGCCGGTAATGCCGAGGGAAGCCTGAGAAAATCGTTGGGAACGCTTGACAAATAATTCTGGAATGAAAAACCAACCCAAGAGCGTCGTGGCATAGATGAGTATGCCTACAGGCAATATCTTGGAGGAGAATGTCATGCCATGGGCCATTGCAAGCCCCCAAACGAACGGGATGAGCCCCCAAGTGATACCACTATAGCGACGCCATCGATCTTTCCAGATATCTTTTGGTGCAACCATAGTATAATATTCCCACAGACACAGAAAGAGCACCAATCCAAAGAGGAGGATGAAAGGCCACTTTCCTGCAAAAATTCCTATAACCATCACAAGGGCAAAAAAAATAGCCGTAGTAAGACGTTGCAGCACGAGTTAGATCATATTTCTAAGGGCTAAAACTAAACAATTATCCCGGAGGGCTGCAGATTTTTGGTGAGGGACCGATAAAAGAGAAGGGTACAAAACGTGTGATCTATATTTGCCTGTATGGAAACAATCAAAAGCATCCCAACCCGACTAAGTGTCAATATCAATAAAATTGCACTCATACGAAATGCCCGAGGCGGCAATTTGCCAGACCTCCGGCAAATGGCGATTGATTGTGAAGCATTTGGGGCTGAAGGCATAACAGTGCATCCTCGCCCTGATCAACGGCATATCCGATATGACGATATCCCGGTACTCCGGGAGGTCGTAAGAACAGAATTTAATATTGAAGGCAACCCCACTCCTGATTTTATAACACTAGTATTAACAAACAAGCCGGATCAGTGTACGTTGGTCCCGGATGCTCCTGAGGTACTTACCTCCGACGGTGGATGGGATACCATTCGGCAAAGGGGGTTTTTAACAGAAGTGACGAAAGTCTTACAAGGTGCTGGTATCCGGGTTTCCATCTTTATAGATCCAGATCCGATGATGGTAGAAGGAGCAGCAGAAATAGGAGCAGACCGGATAGAATTGTATACAGGTGATTATGCCCGGGGATATATGAATAGTCGGGAAGCTGCGATTCATCCCCATAGGGAATGTGCTCTTGTTGCGAATCAACTCGGACTGGGATTGAATGCGGGCCATGATCTCAACCTCCAAAACCTGAAATATTATAAGGGTAATATACCTAATTTGGCAGAAGTTTCCATCGGACACGCGCTGATTTGCGATAGTTTATACTTAGGGTTAGCAAATACTTTGAAAATTTATAAGCAATTGCTTGCTTGAATAAGCAGCGAATTATATACATTCGCAGTTGTATATGTTAACATGGTGTTATTTTCATGTTAAGTGTTTGTTAGTAATATCTTTAACCTAAATCTAAACTGAGTATGAGAAAGGTTCTACTTATGCTCCTTGTGCTGATGGGTGCCGCGACTTTTACAGTTGCGCAGCGTTCAGTAACCGGGACTGTGACAGACGACACCGGTGAATCCCTAA
>JBBQMA010000381.1:0-2622 GCA_038328415.1 Chitinophagales bacterium
TACAATAACATATCCTGCACCAGACTGATAATACATATTGCCATCAAATGATTGCTGAGGAGTGAATCCATACATTCCACCCAAGGCTAAAATACCTGAACAACCTGACAAGTTGGCAATTTGATGGCATGGATCATTGAAAAAAAGCATTTCATGTCTATAACCACCTAAGTTAGAATTCATCCAAATTAAAAAGTCATCTCCCAATACAGACCCATCATCACAATTTGGTGTAAATCCTGAATAGCCTGTAGGACCACTAAGATTTATTCCCTGATAATTTGCTTCTAATGCCGCTACAGCAGCAGTCGTATAATCGTTTGCAAGTGATGCCGGCTCACATTCAGCATCGCCTGCCGAAGGAACATGCACTGCAAGCGGAGTGCCAGGAAAATTCAGCCACCTAAAACCAATCCCTCCACTCAATAGAAAATTGCAATGCGAGGGTGCCACTCTCAAATCCAAATAGGGCCAAAATGCATCAGGGTTTTCGCTGACCAAAGCTACGTTCCGATTCCAATGGTTACCTGCGAGCACTGCCTTAAAATGGTTAACCAATTTATCCTTATTAAAAACCGCTAAAGGTTCTACGGGTGAATTGTCAGGGTGTAAAAGCGTTTTTATTCTATAGCCTTCCGGCAATGGAACTAAATAATGTTCCTGACCTACTATGATCTGCTCAAAAATTCCATATGATAAGAGCATTGGCCGCCAGCCTATTGATGTTTGAGATAAAAAAATGAGATATGTGTTTCCGGGAATCAATTGGACATCATCCGGCATGGATTGAATCCAAATGGGGCCCCGGACCGATAATGCAGGTAAGTCCCAATTTTCACCGGGCACTAATTCACCTTTGATGTGCTCAAGGACTTGCAACTGATGGTACTCCCTTATGTAAGTGCCATTATTTTTTGTACCAATCGATAGCACCTTTGCCAGCACAACGGCATCTGCAGCCTTGGCCATCTCGCCCAGGTTGGGGAAGGGTATGATTGTCGTGGCACTTGCACCAACAAGGATGGCGATAATTGCAAAAAGCGCAAGCGTACTCCGAAAGAGATATCGTAGCATCATGGTTTCTGGGATTAGAAAGTTAGGATATCCAAATGTAGATGCTTTCTGATTAAGAAGCAAGTAGGATGCTTTGCAACACTGCCACTTATCTTGCGTTTGATCTCTAAATCCGGGAAAAGCTATTGCTTGCGATTAGATGTTTTGGGTAAATCAGATACATATTGTCATGAAAACCAAAGAAGAAATAGTTAATAACTGGCTGCCTCGTTATACGGGCATGACCTTGGACCAGTTTGGATCATACATCCTGCTTTGCAACTTTACACATTATGTAGAGCTGTTTGCCGAATGGAATAAGGTGCCGGTTATTGGACGTGATCGTTCCATGATGTGTGCCACACATGGCAAAATAACGATCATCAACTTTGGAATGGGTAGCCCCAATGCAGGGACAATCATAGATTTACTTACAGCGGTGATGCCCAAGGCCGTACTTTTTCTGGGCAAATGTGGCGGTCTCCGTACCGATAAAAACAAAGTCGGCGACCTCATTTTGCCCATAGCTGCTATACGGGGCGAAGGAACGTCAAATGACTATCTGCCTCCTGAGGTGCCTGCACTGCCAGCCTTCGCCCTTCAAAAGGCGATCTCAACGACAATCCGGGAATTTGAGAAAGATTACTGGACCGGCACGGTGTACACCACCAATAAGCGGGTATGGGAGCATCGGGAGGATTTTAAAGAATATCTCCGTGAACTGCGCTGTCTGGCGATTGATATGGAAACAGCCACAATTTTTATTGCGGCCTTTAAAAACCAGATGCCCGCCGGTGCTTTACTGCTGGTCAGTGACCTGCCGATGATGCCTGAAGGTATTAAAACGGACGTCTCAGACAAATCGGTCACGGAACAATTTGTGCAGACACATCTCCAGATCGGTGTCCGCTCTCTTGAGCAATTAATCAACAATGGAGAGACGGTGAAGCATCTGCGATTTTAATCTCGTTTTGATTTTTAAATACGTTCGAGGGTCAAACATTTACTTGTGGGTATTGAATAAGGTAGGATTTAGAAGGACGGCAGCTGGTGTGTAGATGGCGCTTGGCCGTAGGCGGTTTCCCGCAGGTCCACTTTCCAACAAGAGCTCATCGAAATGTATGGGCAACGTTACCTCAAACATGTTGAAAATAAAATGCTGGTCATCCGTCCCGCGGAGCGCTGCTGGGGTTTAGTTTTAAGTGCGTCCGTCACATTTTCTATTTCTTTTTTTTCACGAATCATCCCTAATCTGGTTTTCCTTGCTGTCGTGGTTTCTCCACGTCTTCTGCCTACCACCTAACTGCGGTACCCATTTACCTCCGCTACATTTTACCACTACTGTCCAAAACGAATGGAATGCAGAATAATTTCGACTGATAATCAATGTTTTGTATTGCAAAAAAGCTGATTCTCGAAAACTATCCCTCTGTTAACATTAGGATTAAAAGCACATTTGAAAAGATAATCAATTTCTTAATTAAAACCGTTCTCGAACAGCTCGCCCCCAGCACGTAGCTGATTCGCCTTCGCCAAGGCTTCGGCGACCAACGCCCACAGGGGGCACCT
>JBBQMA010000382.1:0-2607 GCA_038328415.1 Chitinophagales bacterium
AGTCTGAATTCCGGGCTTTGGATTTGTACGGAATCCTTGAAATAGACGGTCTGCAATCCAACATCATAGTCCCCACGGATACTATAAATTTTAGTGCCGGCGTTCGTAAGCCAGGCACTTGTAGTGTATGTCGCGATACGGGCACGGGTGTCATACTGCAAACGATCCGTAACCAATTGTTGAGTACCATTGATGAGTAAAACCCTGCCTACAAGCCAGGCCATTCCTGTCTGACTGTCATACGTTAAGGTATCTGCGAATATAGTCAGCGAATCCCCCTGAACGATAGACGTATTGCCAACAGCATCGACCTTTGGACCAAAAATATAAGCAGTGTCACAAAATAAATAAGTACTGTCATGCCGTAGTTTGACCTCACCCCCCAACCATTCTTGTCTCCCTGCCGGAATATCTTCGTAATAATAGTTATTGGAAAAAATGATATGTATAGTGCGCTTGGTGGCACCTTCTTGAGCTATGAGCGGCGTAAAACCTGCCACTAAAAGAAAAAGGAGATTAAGACGTAACCAGATTGAATTCATGTCTGCGTCATTAGTTGCCCTAATGAATCGCCGACTAAGGTGCCGATTGCTATACCCATTCCTCCCAAACGAACAGCAGCACATACATTATTGCCTATCTGTTCAATTATAGGCTGTTTTTGTGGCCCAATACCTAATGTTCCGCTCCAGGCATGATCAAATTTCAGGTCCCTCCCGAAATTAAAGTGCCTGTGTATAAAGCCATGAAGATATTGTTCTATATCCGGGGTATGCCCTTCCTGATCTGTGGACTCACGCTCCAAATGCAGATGACGTCCACCACCAATTAAGAGCCGATCATTAACCCGTCTGGCATAAACATACCCTTGATGGTAATGCAAACATTTATCCCATGCCAAACCATGAATTGGCTCAGTGAGAAAAACCTGATTCCGCGCAGGGTACACAGGAAGATCTGGTATAATTCGCTGGGTAAACCCGTTTGTAGCAAAACCAACACGATGACTTTGAAATTCCAAATCTTTATTTGTTGTTAATGAGACAAATGACGAACCATAGTCAACAGATAGAACCTCGATACCATTATAAATTATTACGCCCAGATCCCGGGCCAGTTGATCAAGTGCTACCATCATCCTTCCCGGATGGAGACGCCCTTCACGATTAATTTCTATGCTTCCCAACGCATGAACTAAGGAATTAACCGACTTCTGCCTGACTTTAAATTGTTCGAAAATACCCGTACTCTGTCGTAACATTGTGTTTAATAGAGAGATTCCATCACAAGCTTCCTCGAAGGTGTGTTGATCCTCGTCGCCAAAAACTTCCTCCCCACCGCACCAAACCAAATCCATTCGTTGATCCCCCACTCTCTTTGCAAGTAAAGCCAAACCCTCCCAGCGCATTCGAACCAGTGCAGCAATTGTATCGCTCCCATGGGTGCGAATATCAGAGAGTAGTTCTGTGGGACTGCCTAGACATGCAAATCCTGCATTTCGATAACTGGCGCCATCACCCCGTAATCCCTTTTCCAGAACTACTACACGAGAAGCAGGCTCATGGCTCTTTATCCAAATAGCTGCGTTAAGGCCCGTAATACCTCCACCTACTATAAGGAAATCAGCCCTTTCAAACAACGCCTCCTTTTCCCAATAACTTATCATTGTCATTCCTGGTGCTATTAAAAGATATCCCTCATACTGTTAGGGGCAGAGGTATAATCTTATCTTTGTCACAAAATTAACAGGATCATGTTACAACGGATACAAACTATATTTCTAATTCTTGCAATTCTTGCGACAGGTACCCTCCTGACGAATCCTTTGGAGCTGGCAAGCGTCGATGGTGATCTGTCAGTCCTGAAATCACAGCCTCAGCATATGTTGGATGATGGTGTTTTTCATGCTACCGATCATATTCTTTTATTGATCCTTGTTGGCCTCGGCATGGCCCTTGCACTAATAGCCATCTTCCAATTCCGTCGAAGAGACAGGCAGGTTACCATCGTGCAGTTTGCACTCATTGCCAATCTGCTGATTATTTTGCTTGCTACCTTATTCTTTTATCAGGATTATACAAATCTTACTGTCGGCAATTACCTCTTTGAAATAGGCTATGGAGTCCTTGCCCCTATTTTTTCTGTTATCCTTTGCGCATTGGCCATCCGGTACATCCGCAAAGACGATTCGTTGGTCAGGTCAATGGATCGATTGAGATAAAATGCAAGCGTAAACAAGTAGATTCTGCGGCAATAATTACGCCTGATGGGCCACGTTCACTAAGCAAGAAAATTGGAACAGTTCCAATGTACATCCAAATTATATCCTTAGCAAAACCTAGGCTCCTCTCCGATAAAAAAATAACGAAAAAGACATCTATGCCTTTTTCGTTATTACTTGAGTTTAAGTAGGAAAAATCTAAAAGCTCAAATCGCCGACTTAAGTTTCGCAGAGTAATTCAATCGAAGCTGATTTTGTTTGCGAAGCATGGTCTTTACATCTTGAACAATACCCATAGTCACTTCTCCATCAATTCGAAGTGAGGTAGTAACTAAGGGGTGTCGTGACTCTGGAATTTTCACTTTGTGTTTTTCCAGAAACAAAGG
>JBBQMA010000383.1:0-2595 GCA_038328415.1 Chitinophagales bacterium
ATGGTGATACCGCTCGACTAACTCTCCCCTATTGTTCCTAACTTCCAACCAAGCTCCTTTTGGCAAAGGCAAATTAGTCGTGGTGGCAATAAGTCCATATGCTCCAGCGCTATGGATGGTTATTTGCCAGGTATAACCTCCCGAAGGAACACCTAACCATTGTCCATCCGTTTCTGAATGAATAACCTCTGCAAGAGGAAGTGCAAATCGAGGCACCAAACCCGATCGTTCATCTTCTGCCCGAGCCGAAGAAATATCAGGTACCTCACATGTAAATACAGGTATAATTGGATCAATGCCGGTTTGGGCATTCAATAATGACACGCAGAAAAGACTGCCTAAGAGAAGGAGTCGTAACATCAGGGATTATAATTAGACAACGTAAGATACTAACTTTTGAATTAACCTAAATTAATCACATGAACAGTTTGTGTGATTAATCAAAAAGAGTGCCGTAATTTTATTCAATAAATTGTAAGTGAACGGCTTATGTCAAACAGGTTTAAATGAAGCCATACAATTTATTTAGTTGGATCTGAAAAAAACAAAAAATGGCCGCTCGTTTTGAGCGGCCATTGTAGCCCGTAGGGGAATCGAACCCCTCTTACATGGATGAAAACCATGCGTCCTAACCGATAGACGAACGGGCCAAAGCATGCCTTTTTAACAAAAGCAGGGCAAAGGTAGAATTTTGACCTGACAAATTCCACACCCAACTACAACTTTTATTAAAAAGTTAAGTTGAATGCACAGAAACATAATTTTTAGGTGGTATAGGCAATAAAAATAATTATTGTTAATTTTACAATAAGTCACTTTCTTATATGAAAAAAATAGCCATTAACGGGTTCGGACGAATCGGACGATTAGCATTCCGAAAACTTATACTACACCCCGACATTATTGTTGCCGCACTAAATGACCTAGCTGATGCGCGTACGTTGGCACACCTTCTAAAATACGATTCAGCACATGGTATTTTTGATGTCGACATCCAAGCAGAAGATCACGCCATCTTAATCAACGGGGAACGAATTCCTGTTTATGCCCAACGCGACCCGGGTCTTTTGCCATGGAAAGCACTCGGAATAGATACCGTTCTGGAATGTACAGGGCATTACACCAATCACGAGGCCCTTAACCTCCATCTTGAGGCAGGCGCCCGCAAAGTCATTTTATCTGCTCCTGCTAAAGGCAAGGATGTCCCAACGTTTGTTCTCGGTGTGAATGATGAACAAATTAAAGCTGAAAACAACATCCTCTCTAACGCATCTTGCACAACAAATTGTCTTGCTCCGATCATCAAATTACTTGACCAAGCCTACGGAATAGATAAAGGTTTTATTTCCACAACCCACGCCTATACCGCAGATCAACGGTTACAGGATGCTCCGCACACTGATCTCCGCCGTGCCCGTGCCGCAGCGGTAAACATCATCCCTACCTCTACAGGTGCCGCTAAAGCTGTTAGCTTAGTCTATCCACCTGTAGCCGGCAAATTGGATGCTGTGGCTTTTCGCGTACCTGTGATTACAGGATCACTTGTTGATCTCACTGTCATAATCAACAAAAATGTTTCAAAAGAAGACGTCAACAAGCTGTTTCTTGAGGCGTCTATTGGTACTATGAAGGGTATACTGGAGTATACCGAAGCACCTATCGTTTCCTCCGATATCATAGGAAACACCCATTCTACTATTGTTGACGGCACATTGACCCAAATTCAGGGAAACCTCTTAAAAGTAGTTGCCTGGTATGATAATGAAGTAGGTTATGCAAGCAGAATGGTCGATATGACTATTAAAGTGAGTGCGATGTAGTCCACTATTAATTTTGGCTGCTGCTGAAGATCAGCGCTTTCCTAACTTTACGCTATAACTACGAATCATGCACCACTTAGATTTTGGGGGAGAGAAAGTCCTTGTTAGGGTAGATTTCAATGTGCCTATGGATGCCAATCACAAGATTACAGATGATACCCGTATTCAGGCGGCCTTGCCCACCATCAACAAAATACTAGAACAGGGAGGTGCAGTTATTTTGATATCTCATTTGGGTCGTCCTTTAAAGAAGTTACTCCCCGATGGGAAAATTGATGTGGAGCAATTTACTTTGAAACACTTGGTAAAACCCTTGCAAGTGCTGACTAAAAAGACCGTCTATTTTGCAACTGATTGTTTGGGAAAAGATGCTTCTGAGGCAGCTAACGCTTTGCAACCTGGCGAAATTCTGCTCTTGGAGAATACGCGATTCCATACAGGTGAAGAAAAAGGTGATCTGGAAATGGCTCGTAAATTGGCTGGTTTGGGAACGGTGTATGTCAATGACGCTTTTGGCACAGCGCATCGAGCACATGCTTCAACATCCGTAATTGCCAGCTTTTTCCCGGCATCCAAAAGAGCTTTTGGATTTCTGATGAAGGCAGAACTGGACAACGCCACCCGTGTCATGGACAACCCAACACAACCCTTGTTGGCCATTGTAGGTGGCGCAAAAGTCTCTGACAAAATTCTTCTCCTTGACAACCTTTTGGACAAAGTAGATGCCCTTATTATTGGCGGAGGCATGGCCTATACATTTATCAGGGCTCAAGGT
>JBBQMA010000384.1:0-2587 GCA_038328415.1 Chitinophagales bacterium
GACACCATTCCTCAATACATTCTCCCAAAGCGGTTCGCCACTCGAAAGAACCAGTCGTTGAAAATCTGTACTTCCCGGGTTGGATGTAAGTGTTAAGAGGATGGTCCATTTATTTGAATCCGCCAAAAATGGAGCTATTGAATCCATGCCCATATAGGGGGAAACCGTCACTGCATCGCATCCGAGTGTATCAAATATAGCATGAGCATATTGTGCCGCCGTATTCCCGATATCTCCCCGTTTGGCATCCCCGATAATCAGATGACTCTCGGGAATAGCCTGAATGATATCACCGAGGACGTCCCAGCCTTTGGAGCCCAAAGCTTCAAAGAACGCGAAATTAGGTTTGAAGGCAACTGTGTACGGCAAGGTCGCTTTAATAACCTGTAAAAGGAAGGACTTTACACCTTCAACATCTTCTGAAATACCTTTGGGGAGCTTGGTAATGTCCGGATCCAACCCAACGCAAAGAAATGACTGACGTTCCCTGATCCGTTCAAAAAGAAGAAGTTCTGTGTTGATTTTTGCCATAATTAGCTCTGGATACCGTTGACGGCAATAACACCAGTAATTTCATGTACTTTATTTTTTATAGCTTGTTCGACACTTGCACGCATGGTCATAATGGACATGTTACAACTTTCGCAGTTGCCCATCCATCGCACTTTAACAATAAGGTCCTCTGTAATCTCAACAACTTCAATATCTCCTCCATCCACCTGCAGATGAGGACGAATTTCATCCAACGCAAGGTCTACTCTTGTTAAAATATCGGAAAAATCCAAGGTGCTAGATATCATATTCATTGCAAGGTAACAAGGAAATAAACAAAATGATTACTCAGTCATACGTACGATGGGTGTAGCTTCCTTTAATTCGTTACGAATTGCAACTTGATGCGCAACTCCTTCTGCAATGCGAATAAAATAAGGCCTGGCCAATGAAGCCGCATCTAGCACAACAGGCTTGCCGGCATCACCAGACTCCCTGACGCTTTGTATTAAGGGTATTTGGCCTAAAAGCACAGTTTCAGCCATACCAGCCAATGCCTTACCACCTCCCTCACCAAACAAAAAATATTTGTTATCCGGAAGCTCCGCAGGTGTAAACCAGGACATATTTTCTACAACTCCTAAGATTGGTACTTGGACGTTGGGCAATAAAAACATATTCATGGCCTTAATAGCATCTGCTACCGCTACTTGTTGGGGTGTGGTGACCATCACTGCACCCGTTACGGAAACAGTCTGGACCAAAGTCAATTGAACATCCCCGGTACCCGGTGGCAAATCAACAATGAGATAATCCAACTCCGGCCAGTTGCATTCTAAAAAAAATTGTTTGATGATTCCAGCGAGTCGAGGCCCGCGAAGGACAACGGCTTGTTCTGGTTCAACGACATTTCCTATAGACAAGACAGGCATACCATAAGCCTCCAATGGTATGATTCTGGGTTTGCCATTAAAATCTTCAACCCTTGGACGCTTCCCAACCAGATCAAGCATGGTAGGTAAAGAGGGGCCATAAACATCCGCATCAAGAATCCCAACCCGTGCGCCTAAGGCTTTCAGGGCCATTGCGAGATTTACAGCAATAGTAGACTTTCCAACACCACCCTTCCCTGATGCTATGGCAATAATATTTTTCACCTGGGACAATGGTTTCTCAACCGAACCGGGCATCTCTTCGCCACCGATTGAAACAAAATGTATATGAACCTCTTTTCCTGGAAATACATCAAGGATATGAGACTGGCAAAGAAAATTTAAGTCTGTTTTATATTGGTTGTGCCGTGGTGTAATGTGGAAATTAAATTTAACAGTATTGCCTTCCAGCACGATGTCCCTGATCATTTTCATCTTAGTGATCGGGTTGGCAGTAAGTGGATCCTGAATTTTACCCAGGATTGCCATGATTTGATCAACAGTCCATTCCATAGTGTACGGTATGATTAGTTATTGGGCCTCCATTCGTTTAAAAGAAACGCCCGATTATTTTCTTGGTGCAAAACAACAACATTTCAAAGTAGTTCTGAACAAAGTCAACCAGAATCCGTGTTGGAAATTCAGTTTTTCTTAATCAGCGATACAATTTCCCTACTTTTGGGCGGCCATGCAGGTACATTATGACATACAGGATCTGCCAACATTCAGGCAGGCAGTGATTACGGTGGGTTCCTTTGATGGAGTGCACCAGGGCCACCGTAAACTGATCCGTCAAATGCGCAAGCTAGCCGAGCAGGTCCGCGGAGAAAGTGTAGTCATCACGTTCCACCCTCACCCCAGGAACATCGTTGACCCGCATGATGCAAACATGCTTCTGTTAAATAGTCTGGATGAAAAAATCCGGCTTCTGGAGGATACAGGCATCGATCATTTGGTCATCATACCATTTACAATCGAGTTTTCCCAGCTTTCTGCTGATGAATATATCGATAAATTTTTAGTAGATTTATTTCACCCACGGTATATCCTCATCGGATTCAATCACCGATTTGGCAGTAATCGGCAGGGCGATGTACGATTCCTGCGTTGGAAGGCACTGCGTTATGGTTATGAAGTAATACAAGTAACTGGAGCAAAGGTTG
>JBBQMA010000385.1:0-2563 GCA_038328415.1 Chitinophagales bacterium
CGGAGAAGGTAGAATGTAGATTGGAGAATGTAGAATGTAGAATGAAATAAAGTTAAAGATGCCAGAAATAATTTGACAACCATGAAAACAAGACAACCACCGTCTCGTTACTCGTTGTTCGAAAAAAGGAATAAAAAAAGCCGGATGTGTCCTCCAGGGGCATCCGGCTTTTAATAATGGTTGTTTTCGGTTAATCTCTATTCAGGGAGAATCGGCCACCGATACCGATTTGGAGCAAGCCAATACTGTTGTCTATATTGCTATTCCCGACATTGTAGTAGCCGATGTCCAGACCAAATTTATGTCTGCGACCGAACAGCAGACCAGCATTCCCACCAATGTAATTCAATCCCGCATCAGCGCCAGCGTAGGACGAAAATTGATAGATATACCTTGGACTCAGGTACAATGAAAACCGTTCATTTGGGTGGAGAGACAAGTAAACCGGAATCTGCACATTCCACAAACCAGAGATAAGCCCAAAGGTGCCTACTTCAGCACCAATCGCCAAGGCAGTTGTCGATTCCCTGTCACCCAGGAGCTGTACTTTGGCGCCAATAGACAGGTTGAGGTTGGAATTCACTTTCGCGTTAATGTCCACATTTTCAGCAACTCCATATCGACCTCCGAATTCAAGACTTGGAAAGAAAAAGTTAGGAATGTCCGCATTAATAGAATCTTCCAGTTCTTCCCAATCATTGAAATCAGGGCTTTGAGAAAGGTTGAGCGAAACAGCCAGGTCAGCCCTGTCCATACCTACAGTGCGTGCGTCCTGAAATCCGGAAAGAGATGCGCAGTTGCTCAACAATAAGGCCATAGCAGCAAGGCCCGTCATTTGTAGTAGTGATTTCATCATAGGTTTGAAGTATTAAAATGGTTTAGTGACACAAATATACAAATTGAGGCTAAGTGACCAAATTCCCTTTGGACACAAGTTTTCGGTTCAAGGGTCAGATTACTGGTGTCAAACAAGGTGAATTGCTCTTTCGCGGGTATCGGTCTTCCTTAAAACGGATAGTTAACATTTTTTTAATGCATATAGGATACAGCGTCACATATATTAATCGTAATATTGCAATATATAAATGAAACGATAATGGGACTTACAAAAACGGAAGCATTCACCGAGCAACAAAATGAGTTGGCCAACCTCGCCAAAGCGCTGGGTCATCCTGCACGAATCGCCATCATCGAACATCTCCTAAAGGTCAATACCTGCGTCTGTGGCGATCTGGTCGATGAGTTGCCTCTGGCTCAGGCAACGGTCAGCCAGCATCTGCGTGAGTTGAAAACGATGGGCCTTATAAAAGGTAACATTGAAGGAACCTCTGTATGCTATTGCATCGATACCACCCGTTGGCAAAAGGTCCGGGATCAGTTTATGCGCCTGTTAAATCAATGTTGCATCCCTAACGATACCTGTTGTTAATTTTTCTCTCTACCATTTTAATAACGAATCCAATGAAAACTTCAGAAGAACTCAAAGCTATCGTGCGTGAAAAATACAGCGAGATAGCTTTGCAATCGAAAGAACAAAATCAAAGTTCCTGCTGCGGGGCCGGCGGTTGCTCTACGGTTGATTACACCATATTCAGCGATGATTATTCCAATATGGAAGGTTATCATCCCGATGCCGATCTGGGTCTGGGTTGCGGGCTGCCCACCGAGTTTGCCCTGATTAAAAAGGGTGACACGGTTGTTGATCTGGGATCAGGAGCAGGCAATGATTGTTTTGTGGCTCGTTCGATGACTGGTCCGGAAGGCAAAGTCATTGGTCTGGACATGACAGATGCCATGGTATCCAAGGCATGGGAAAATGCCGATAAGCTCGGCTTTACCAATGTCGAGTTTCGAAAGGGCGACATAGAACAGATGCCTATCGGTGGAAACCGTGCCGATGTCGTCGTCAGTAATTGTGTGCTGAACCTTGTACCTGACAAACAAAAAGCGTTTTCAGAGATCTTTCGCATTCTCAAGCCGGGTGGCCATTTTTCCATTTCAGATGTCGTGATCGAAGGTACAATGCCTGCAGGATTGCAGGAAGCGGCAGCGATGTATGCCGGTTGCGTTTCAGGAGCCATTCAGAAACAGGAGTACCTGGATATTATCCACAGCCAGGGATTTTCGGACATACAAGTGCAAAAGGAAAAGCAGGTCATCCTGCCGGATGATATTTTGCAAGCCTATCTAGATGCGGCACAGATTTCAGCTTATCATGCATCCGGGTTTGGTATTTATTCGATTACTGTATTTGCTAAAAAGCCAGATGAAACAGCTTGTTGTGGGTCGGGTTGTTGTTAAGCAAACTGTGAGCACATTCGAATATTGCGGCACTTCGATATCCTTCAATCACCATTTTTATGTCCAAATCAAATCAATTTTATCCGGAATTAAACAAGTTTATTCAGGGCATTAAAAAGCCACTTCTGGATAGTGATCGGGAGGATTTACTCAGAAAGATCGCCATTTGGATAAATGCAAAAATTAAGCGCAGTGAACATGCGCGACTGGTATTTATCTGTACGCACAACAGTCGGCGAAGCCACCTGGCACAAGTATGGAT
>JBBQMA010000386.1:0-2552 GCA_038328415.1 Chitinophagales bacterium
GATATTCAATAAACGGTTGATCTGAAGCTGCTTCAGATGAAGCTCGCGCTCTAGGTCTTCAACGCGCTGGCGCATATCGGTCTGTATCTCAATGCCGGACATACCCTAAAAGTATAGGTTTTCCCGCATACCGACCAACTCAAAATGTTCAATTCCGATAAAGATCCCGAATTGACCGTATTTTGGCGCTGATGGAAACCCACGAAGAGCTTGAATCCGTTCCGATCAAATTTACTTTAGCGTCACAAATTGACGTGCCCAATGTCATCTTGTCGTTGGTAGATATGTCATATTTAAGTATTCTGGACAGTTCAAAAGAAGGCCCCGGTTCAGGTCAATATTCGTTCATTGCTGCGGATCCCTTTGGCAGTCTTCGATACCAGGATGGTGTATTGTTTTGGAATGAAGTCCCAGTTGATGAAGAACCATGGAGGTTTTTTAAGGAGCAAATGGCAAGGTGGCATTTGCCCAATCATGAGGATAATGTTCCATTCAGAGGAGGAGCTATTGGTTATGTGGGTTATGAAATGAATGACCTAATAGTAAAAAGAAATCAACCCTTGGAGGAGGGTTGGTCAGTTCCTGAAATGTGGATCCATTTTTACGATGTTGTCATTGTCATCGACCACGCTGCACAGACTTGTGTGATATACAGTTCCGGATTCCCTGAGGTGTTGCCCGAAAAACGTAAAATCAGGGCTCTCGAGCGCATTCACTTTTTCGAAGAAAAGATTAAAAAACTGTCCTCTGAGGTTTTGCAAAATGGTCCGACAAACCGGGATAACTGGGTATCAAATTTTACAGAACAAACGTATCGGGAAGCGGTGGAAGTCGTTCGTAATTATATTCGTGCCGGGGATATCTTCCAGGCCAACATATCTCAGCGATTTACGGCTTTGCTTCCTGATTCTTTTTCTGCCCTTTCTTTTTATCTGCAACTGCGTAATGTAAACCCGGCACCATTCTCCGTATTCCTTGCGTATGACGATATATCGATAGCTTCTGCTTCACCGGAACGGTTTGTACGAGTTCGATCAGGAAAGGCTGAGACACGGCCAATTAAAGGCACCAGGCCTCGTGATACCGATCCAAAAGAGGATCAACGCCTCGCCACTGATTTATTGACCAGTGATAAAGATCGCGCTGAGAATATTATGATCGTCGATTTATTGCGAAATGATTTTTCAAAGGTTTGTTTGCCGGGTACGGTCAGTGTTCCCGTCCTTTGCCGTCTTGAATCGTATGCAAATGTTCATCATTTGGTTTCTGTTATTCATGGGCGATTAAAGCCGGGCAAAGACAGCCTGGATATCTTTCAGGCTTGTTTTCCCGGTGGATCAATCACCGGTGCCCCAAAAAAACGCGCCATGCAAATCATACAGGAAATCGAAAACTTACCTCGTCATATTTACTGCGGTGCCATCGGCTATTGGGGCTTTGATGGTGATATGGATACCAATATTGCTATTCGCACCGTCTTATTCCAAGGCAACAGCGCTTGTTTTCAAGTAGGTGGTGGCATAACCTGGCTCTCCGATCCAATATTGGAATATCGAGAATCGCTGGTCAAAGCGGACCGATTGTTCAAATCTTTCGCCATATGATTCTGGTAGTGGACAATTACGACTCCTTTGTGTACAATCTTGTGCATTACTTGGAAATTCAGGGTAAGGAAACATTGGTTCTCTCTAATGATGATCCTTTATTAATAAATGCGCATGCATTGAAACCAGAGGCAATAATAATTTCGCCTGGGCCCTGTACACCTTCAGAGGCAGGCTTTTGTGTTCCTATGATCCGTCAAGTGGCCCCGTTTGTACCTGTCCTGGGTGTTTGTCTGGGTCACCAATGTATCGGAGCAGCTTTTGGTGCAGCCGTATCAAGAGCCCCATCCCCGGTGCATGGGCAAGCAACTGAAATTTATCATGCCGATCACCCATTGTTTTTGGGAATGAGTAATCCTTTCCCGGCGGCACGTTATCACAGTCTGGTTCTGCCCGAAATTGGGTCAGTTATAGATCCTCTCCGTATCATTGCCTGGACAGCATCGGGTATGAATATGGGTGTGGCGCACCAAATCCATCCATCATACGGCGTACAATTCCACCCAGAATCTATACTTACGACACAGGGGATGGAGCTGATTGCTAATTTCCTTGTATTGGCAAATTCATTTAACAGCCGCAAAGGATCTGCCCATGCCTGAAAAGATCTGGATAAACGGGATTGTGCATCCCTCCGATGCGCTGATTTTATCAGGACTCAACAGGGGTTTTTTGATTGGTGAAGGTCTTTTTGAAACTATGGCGGTCGTCAACGGCTGTATATGGAAAATGGATCGCCATATCAGTCGCTTGCAGCGCGGTCTGGATGGATTGGAAATTCCTTTGGTGATTACTCGTGATCGGATAACGGACATCCTGGGAAATCTTCTTTCACATTCAGACGACACCCACGGGATGCTGCGACTGACTATTTCCTCCGGCGGCGGCGGCCGGGGTTTGATGCCATCTACCGGGTATGAACCCACAGTGTGTGCCTTTATTGACAGC
>JBBQMA010000387.1:0-2535 GCA_038328415.1 Chitinophagales bacterium
GCTATGTCCAATAAGGAGCAGGATGGTTACAAGAAGCAGGTAGCGCATTGTCATAGTCAATAATTAAAAAAATAACTTGGGAAGGGACATAGTCCTTTTTGTGTTTTAACGTTTAACCCAACATGTACAATGAGTGCTCAAGGCAACATCCGGGTGTTAAAGCTGCGCTAAAATTAGCAGATAAAACTTTCATTTACATTTTTTATCTGCATTAAACGGTTAAGTTTGAAATGGAGGATCTATGGGTTGGATAAAGTGTAACTTCCAATGACATTACCGGGCTTGAAAATGATTTGTTTTCCAAAAGGAAAGGTTCTCCCTAGATTTCTAAGAACCCGCTAGTTAGCGACCGTTTTGGTATGTTTCAACAGGTGCGGATGTAACTGTTTTCAACCTAAATGAACCAGCATTTGGGGCCAAGGCAGATTGGGTAGGGGGCCAGATTTGGAAAGTACCCATAAGGAGAGGTTTTATTGATCCTGGCGAAGAGCAGGTATTTGTCCTTGCGAGTCTGGAAGTTTAAGTAAGCAGGCAGAATTTTACAAACTAATTCCAATGATAATTACTGTTGATGATTTTCGGCAACATGGAGAAATGAAACTGGTACTTCATTTCATTTTGGCGGCATCCTGTTAGATAGCGCTTAGTTTGCATTCGCTAGGGGATAGGAATAAAGGTTACTCAAGCTTCTGGTAGCGTTTTGGACCCGAATAATTAAGTTTAGGGTGACGGTATTGCTTCGGTAATCCCCTTGTCCTTTCGGCATACCACAAAAGTGGTTGGGGCCCGCCCTAATCAGTACATGAAAGTCCCATCTTTAGGTCGTGTTGAGCCAAACTTCTTATCCAGATGCTCGAGTAACGTTTTACAAAAATATTATTCCAACTTCCTTGCCAATTATTCATGTAGTCTCCAATATATTTGAAATTTTCGAAAGAAAATATGTTCAGCCAATCCTGGGATATTCCTATTTCAAGGGTATGAGTGCCTCAGAAATGGTAGATTTTTAGCTGAGTCACTTGGCCTGCGCTGCTATGCCTATATTTGCACTGTAAACAAAACGAATATGGTCCATACCAAAACCATTCAGATGGTTGATCTTCAAACCCAGTATCAATTGATTAAAACGGAGGTCGATGAAGCTATTCAAGCTATTCTGAGTGAAACGAATTTCATCAATGGAAAGCCGGTTAAAGATTTCTCTACCAATCTGGCTAAATATCTTGGCGCAAACGTAGTCATTCCGTGTGGTAATGGAACAGATGCCTTACAAATCGCTTTGATGGCACTGGACTTAAAGCCTGGTGATGAAGTGATCACGTCGCCTTTCACATTCATCGCTACGGCTGAAGTTATTGTCTTGCTCGGCTTAAAGCCTGTTTTTGTAGATGTTGATGAACATTATTTTAACCTGGATCCTGACTTGATAGCCGAAAAAATAACGGATCGCACACGGGTAATTATGCCAGTACATTTGTACGGACAATCTGCGCATATGGAGCCAATCCTTAAAATAGCGGCTAAACACGGATTAGAAATTATAGAAGATAATGCTCAGGCGATTGGAGCTGATTATCACTTCTCAAATGGCCAAACGGGAAAGACAGGGACAATAGGTCGCATTGGATGTACTTCCTTTTACCCATCAAAAAATCTTGGCGCTTATGGGGATGGCGGTGCTATTTGTACCCAGGACAGTGTGCTGGCTGAAAAAATGAGTATGATTTGTAATCATGGTTCCCGAGTAAGGTATTATCACGATGAATTGGGTGTGAACAGTAGGTTGGATACTATTCAGGCTGCCGTATTGGATATTAAATTGAAACGTTTGGATGCCTATATCTCTAAAAGGCAGCAAGCAGCAAAATGGTACGATGAAGCACTGGCAGGAATCAATCAGGTAAAAGTGCCGGCAAGGGCCCCCTGGTCAACACATGTTTTCCACCAGTATACGCTGCGCGTGGCAGAAGGCAGAGACGCTTTGAAGGAGGCGCTGCAACAGGCGGGTATTCCATCCATGATTTACTATCCCGTACCCCTCCATTTACAACCAGCCTATCAGCAGTTTGGATACAAGGCCGGCGATTTTCCAGTTTCAGAACTGCTTATGCGGGAGGTGATCTCCCTGCCGATGCATACAGAACTTAATGACAGCCAACTGGATACAATTTGTAGCCAAATTCGACATTATTATTCAGCCTAATTTTTCATTATGAAGCGTGTTCTTGTGACCGGCGCGGCAGGGTTTTTAGGATCCCACTTGTGTGACCGGTTTATTCAGGAAGGTTACCATGTCATCGGTATGGATAACCTAATTACGGGTAACCTCCACAACATTGAGCATCTTTTCAAACTGGAGCGCTTTGAATTTTACCATCATGACGTATCCAAATTTGTGCACGTTCCTGGTCATTTGGATTATATCCTGCATTTTGCTTCTCCCGCCAGCCCGATAGACTACCTGCGAATGCCCATTCAGACCCTAAAAGTTGGTTCGTTAGGGACTCATAATCTACTTGGTCTTGCTAAGGAAAA
>JBBQMA010000388.1:0-2455 GCA_038328415.1 Chitinophagales bacterium
CCTGGCCATTTGCTTCTATTTCTTCGGAGGTGGCCTATGCCGTTCAGCGCCATGCGTTTGATCATCTGGATGCCCCAATCATCCGAGTAAATAGCGCTGATACATCGTTGCCATATGCGTCGACACTTGTGGATGCCTTTATGCCTAATCCAGAAAAGGTGATAAAGGCTGTTAAAGCTGTAATGTATATGGGCAAATGATAGGACTCGGGATTATAAGGTACCTGAAACTGAAATTATTGATTCGATCCGAATCAAATGTACACAGTTATACTTAAAGCATAATGACATAATTAATTTATTAATAATCACTTATAGCGTATGATTAAAATATGCCTTCAATACATTAGTAATTAAGATTCAAAGAGAATGGTTACTAATTGCCTTACAACATTTGTTACACATTGAACCGAAAATGCATAAGGTCGCCATCGCATACCATATATTCTTTCCCTTCAACACTCATCTTGCCAACTTCCTTTACCGCAGGCTCTGAACCCAAACGTACAAAATCATCATATTTAATCACTTCTGCACGAATAAAACCTTTTTCAAAATCAGAGTGAATAACACCTGCTGCCTGCGGCGCCAAGGTTCCCTTTTCAACTGTCCAGGCACGAACCTCTTTTTCTCCTGCAGTAAAATAAGTTATCAGGTTAAGGAGTGCATAAGCAGATCGAATGAGCCTATTCACCCCGGGTTCGTCAAGACCCATTTCAGAAAGGAACATGGTCCGCTCCTCCATATCCTCCAATTCGATAATTTCGGCCTCAATAGCAGCTGAAATAAGAATAACCTGTGCCTTTTCCTCTGCGACCGATGCCTTAAAAGCTTTGGTAAATTCATTTCCAGTAAGAACGGATGCTTCATCCACATTGCATACATAAAGTACTGGTTTTGCAGTTAATAAAAACATGGAATCCATCAATGCTTTGGAATCCTTGTCCAATTGTATAGTGCGGGCTGCAATGCCTTGTTCAAGCTGTTTGTAGATGATGTCAGCGACCTCAACCATTCTGGCATCTTCTTTATTACCGCTCTTTGCCTGTTTGCGGAGCCGATCAACGCGTTTTTCTATTGTTTCCATGTCCTTCAACAGGAGCTCTGTATCTATAATTTCTTTGTCCCTTACTGGAGCAACATTACCATCTACGTGTATGACATTATCATTTTCAAAACAGCGAACTACATGTAAGATGGCATCTACTTCCCGAATATTGGCAAGAAATTGATTGCCAAGTCCTTCACCTTTTGAGGCGCCCTTTATCAAACCAGCAATATCAAGGATTTCAATGGTTGTTGGCAGTACAGCTTTTGGATTGATAAGCCGGGCCAATTCATCCAGTCGTGGGTCGGGGACAGTAATTACACCTATATTAGGTTCTTTTGTAGCAAAAGGATAATTTGCAGCAAGTGCTTTTGCTGATGTAAGCGCATTGAACAAGGTCGATTTCCCAACGTTAGGTAAACCAACAATCCCGCATTTTAGTCCCATTTTGGATTTTTTTAAACGAAGCCGCAAAGATAGCCGTTTTATCAGCCAAAGCCAGACAATTTGAACTTTTTAGCCCATCTACTACTCTCAGGTCCAAACCCGGAATTGGCCCTGGGTAATTTCCTGGCTGATATGCTTCATCCAAATCAGTATGGCCAACTTCCAGTGACAGTTATGGAAGGAGTTCGTTTTCATCAGGAGATTGATCGTTTTACGGATAGTCATCCTCAAGTGATTATGAGCAAAGGCCGAGTTCGAGACTTTGGAGGCAAATATGCCCCTGTTTTAATTGATGTGTACTATGATCTGGTCATTTCAATGAATTGGTCTACCTATGCCAATATTTCTTTTTCAGAGTTTGAGGATCAGATCTACTCCTGCCTGATGGCCGGCATGGAATATGTTCCATTGCCTCTGCAAGATCGGGTACAATCGATGGTCAGGCATCAATGGTTGCGCACCTATATAACCGAAGATGGCATCCGGGATGTATTTCGGCGAATGGCACGAAGGGCTTCTAAACCCGAAGTCTTAATTAATAGTGTGGATAGGTTAATCCGAATTCATCCTGATTTGGATTATGATTTCAAGCTATTCTTTCCTGACCTGGTTGAAAAATGTAATTCTATCCTTCCCATAAAGAATGAATGGATACATAAATAACTGAATATCAAATAGATTTTCTAATCAGCCTTCAAAATGGAAAGAGATTGTAAATGATCGGGAAACTAACCGGTCAATAATATTTGACTGGGGTAGGCTTTTGTCCGTGACAAGTATATTACCTAAACCGTGGGAATACTTGATCTCGGGTGAAAAGATGAAATAGGGGAAAAAGATTTGAAGACCGGCACCGACCTCAAACATAAAATCAGAAGGTGAAATTTTTACCAATTCCGAAGCATCTCTTGAACGGGAATCATTTGCCACATCTATGCCGTACTTCACACCTGATACTAAG
>JBBQMA010000389.1:0-2441 GCA_038328415.1 Chitinophagales bacterium
GGGGCGCAGCGTAGAACCGTAGAGTTTTGCGGTAATGAACGGCTTGTTTCAAGCAGTACGTAATGTTTCTATCTACGGCCTATTTGCTGGAGGCAGGTTCTACAGACTATACTGATTAAGGCAGGTACTACAATCCGACAGCACCATTCAGCCATTTCTAAATTTATAAATAGGCTTTTCGATTTTTTTACTGTATCTTTCTGTAAGAAGTTACATATATAACGATAAGGATTTCCCTGTTTAGTTCCGTTTAGACTGGCATGGGGTGATAACATATAACTTCGGTAACCAGTGTTGTTGCCGCCTCAATGAGGACGGCAAGCCAGGTAATTTCTATTTTTACTTAGATTTGGTGATTAAATTCCGAAGAGATTAAAATCTGACCTTTCAAGATGACGAATTTATATAAACCCATCGACTGCAATTTTTATGATCGGCTGGAGGCGGCTGCGACACTGAAAAAACCGGTAGTGGTCCGGTATGTTTCCAATCAGGGCTCCGAAGAAACAACAGGTATTATTCTCGACCTGCGCATTGCCGATGGTGCCGAGTACTTATACATGGATACCGGATTTTCGCTGCGACTGGACAGGTTGATTGCCTTGGATGGCGAATTGGTGCCTGGAACGTGTTAGGTTGTTCGTTGTATAAAGTAGCGTTACCCGTTTAGCTTTTACTTGATCCGTTTAAATACATCGGCATAACAATCGGCACAAAGGTCAAATAATATGAGTGTATCGGGACTCTGAAGCCAAACCGATTTGGGCCCTATCTGGTAATCCGGTGCAGTGATTTGGTCTGGTAAAAAATCGACTAATGTTGCATATTCATCTTGCTGGTCAATTTGAATTTTTCCGATCACCTGAATGGCATCGTTGTCGATAATGCCATATATACCAAAGGGAATAATTTCGAGGTAATCATAGGTCGGGTCAATGATCCACCCGCCAAATCCTCCTTGTTTATACAGAAATTGCCACTGGCCATATATTTTTGTATTACCGGAGTTAACTATTTCTCCCGGGTAATAGGTCTTTGGGTCTACGGCATAACGGAGCGAGGGAATCTCATTCTGATGTTTACAACTCGTGATGACAAGGAGCGATACCAGGATCAGGTATATTTTTTTCATGGTTAATTCATTTGTTCAGAACTAGGCAGGCTGCGATTCGTGTAATGAAAGCTACTTCGACAGTAATGTCCATGGACTCCCAAAATATCTAAACGATGGATGCGCAAAATTCGTTGGGATTCTGGTAAGAAAAAATCATTTTAAGCATGGAGGCCATTTGGAAAATACATATTTATTGAATCGCACCTGAAGGAAGGTTCGTGGCTTGAAGGAGTAAATGTGGCGATGCATCCAATTATTCATGTAGAAGATCAGCTATCATCTTTTGCCAGTCTTTTGAATCCCGATATGTTTTCCACACCGGATCCTGTTTTAATACCAACCGATAGGCAAGGCCTTGTTTAATAGCCAGGTCAAGATGTTTCAACGCAGCTTTATTCTTGCCCTTAGTCGCATGGATGCGGGCCAGCGTGTAAGCGGACGCTGGTGAATGTGTCGATTCGAAAATCTTCTCGTAGGCTTTAATTGCTCCCTCAATATCGCCGGAAAACCATTTATTTCTGGCCGCCATATCTCGGATAGCCGCATTTAATGTTCCATCAAGATCTATTTTTTCTGCAAGTGCTAACAGTTTGCTGGCGTGATCAAATTCGCCACTATGAACAAATGCCCTGATCAGCGGCAGGTGATCGGCATGTTTTAGTTTTCCCTGCTGATAGTGATCCGTCAAAATGGATTTATATGCTGACCAGTAAAATTGTTGCCTGTAATTTTCTGCCAGTTGGTCCTGCACCATAATCTTTTCAGGTGCCAATACCAGGGCTTCCTCCAAATCGCGGATAGCTCCAATCTCATTCCCTTTTTTCAATCGGATGCTACTTCGCATGCGCAGCAAATCGGACTTGTGTACTTCATTTTGCTCCGCAACCAGCAATTCCTGGATTAACTCCAAAGGTCTGTCACATACTTCCGGCCAAGTACTATTGGAAAGCTCCAATTTTATTCCGGGTGGGTTCAAACACTGTTCAAAATAATCCTTCACCATGTTTGGAACGGCTTCCGGCGGTTCAATAAAATCTATTATTTTTAGCATGTCCGCTTCGGCAGGATTTGATGCCTCGCAATAGGGCATCAATAGTTGGGTAAGCGCACATTTCCAGTAATGATTTTCCGGATCATTTGTCCCTTCCTTTTGAAATAATTGGTACAGTAATTGATGGCCCTCCTGCACTTTGAAGGAAGCATATAGCCTATAAAAATTTTCTGCTTCATACGGTCGACCGGTACGCTCGTACAGTTGGCCCAAGCGAAATAATCCAACTTCAAGTCCCGGACTTCGCAGAACCATTTGATGGTATATTTCCATAGC
>JBBQMA010000390.1:0-2437 GCA_038328415.1 Chitinophagales bacterium
CATTGGCCGTAGATAGTTCGGCTATACGCGCATTGAGATAAACTGAACCATTGACTGGATAGGCGGTGGGCAATTCCTGCCTTGTTTCGTTAAGATTATCAAAATTCTGCTCTTCAATAGCCGCATGTGCGCACTCCATGCGGACACTTCGCCTTGAATGCCTTTGGGCACTCAAAACTCGTGTCTCCATTGTGGCTAAAAATACATCGGTTTAAGTGGCATCTTCTTCGGTTATTACCACCCGCACATTTCCCAAATAATCTTTGATGAAACAATCAAAGACAAACGCGGCGTTGTGGTCGGCACTGGGTGGAGTGGATTCACTAAAAATGCTTTAATGTACGTGCGCAATTTCAAATTTAAACCCGGTCAATTTCTCATCAAGTACCATATTTCTAAAAGCCTGAGAACAAAAATAAATTGGCTCAGGCCGCAATAGGCCACGTCTTACTCCGATTGTCTGTTTACTGGCAAGAAAATCCTGTTGCCCAATGAAATCACTTTTTTCTACATGTGGCTCCGACAGGAGATTGAGGCCAATAGTATCACCATTTAAACATTTGTAGATTTCTTTGCCGCTACTGGTAGACAAATCAAAAGGATTTATACCTACGATCGTTTCAGAACTTAATTCAAGCTCTGTCATAGACTTAAGTTGAAAATAATTAGAGTCACCCTTTTTAAAAATAATTTCTTCACATTCAAGCCCCTTTAATCCTCTTTTCTTTGCAACATCTATAAACCTATGCGAAACGACTATTTCGCCCGCGATCGTCCTGGCTACGTCCTTCTTTGGAATCGATCCTTTTGAAAGCTTCAATGGGCTTATTTGCTTTCCTCCTGCTCCACATATACTGCACGCAACTGTATCATCATAAACAGTTCCACATTCCTCTCCTGCTGGTTCAAAAACTGGTTTTATTTTGCAATGAAGTAGTGGAGCACTGTCAAGCTCCTTCTTCGAATACTGCCGCTTAATTTCCCATCCATAGAAAAAGCTGCGATTATGCTTTAGCTCAACCTTCTTCGAAATTGCAGGTATCTCATTGTAGCGAGGATCATTCCTAGAAATTTCAATGAGTTTGACAGAAGTTCCCAAATCCTTGCCTTCGTTAGCTGCGAAGAGATGATGAGCAAATTCATAATTGATACGAATACTTAAAATTTCCTTCATGGTGGTTATGGTATAAACGGAGGTAACGGGTACGTATCATACACCTGATTCATAATCCTGTTCATGACATTAGGAGTTGCTGTCCCGCTGCCGTAAGGATATAATGTTCTAAATTCGTTAGTAATCATTTGATGGTAAGAACCAGGAATAGGAACGGTAGGCCCTTTAGGATCGCCTCCCATATATTTCGGCGCACGATGGTGATTTTCAATTTTTGTCTTTTTTGGGTAGAGCTTTCTTGCCTTTTCTAATTGTTGGAGATACCTGGCTAGTTTCGGACCTCCCGGGACTGGAGCCGTTCCCATTGTTGGGGCAAATCCTACAAAATTCCCATCCCAATCATATTTATTGCCATTTGCTATCCCCCCAGTCATAACGTATTCTAATCCACCCCAAAAACCAGCGTAGGGCGCCCGTGCAGATGGCTTATAAAAAACACCGAATTGATAACCAATTATGCCTATTTCTGGAAGGTTAACAATAGCGTCGCAATCGCTACAAGCAATACCGTCAATAAAACCGTATACAGGTCTTTGCCCCACTTCAAAGCCGCGAGAAAAACCAACACTGGGACTAAAACTAAATCCACTTTTTCCATAAGAAGCTCCAAAGGCATTTAAACTCGCACCATAATTTTGACTCCATGAGATTCCAACAGAAAACATACTGGTATTAACGACTGCTTCTGGTACAAAACCATAGCCTACGCTCGCAGTAAAGCCTGTTTGTGTGCCAATTCCAACCGACGCAGTAAGGCCGCCAACTGAAACTCCGATGGAAGCATAGGTATTATCTTTTCCTTCCTGAAAGGTATGACCAATAGTGGCTTGAGCTGCTGTGGTAAAAGGTAATCCAATCCCAACGGTGACACCAAAATCGAAATAACCTGATCCAAAACTTATATGTGGAATTATGAAAAACTCTCCATTCGGGTCATAACCGTTGACGGGGTTATTCCCAATACCCAAATACGGATTCGAGAACTGCTCAGCAGGGTCGGGCGTGAACCACCCCTGTACAATATTTTCATTATTGTACCGGATGCTATACACCACAATGACCGTTATTGCGACATTTTCAGGTAGTACTTTTAGCGGTGAAGCTGGTTTTTCACAATCAAGCCGCTGCGGGATTGCTACTTTGCATATTTGTTCTACGATTTGTTTCAAAGGTTGGCAGGGTTCATGCGGTTAGGCCAAAGCAGAAGAATCGTCGCTTTCTCTGAATTAAAGGTGTAGAAAATGGTAGTTTGTGGCGAAAGCT
>JBBQMA010000391.1:0-2416 GCA_038328415.1 Chitinophagales bacterium
GTTAAATCAAAAGGTCAAACTTAGCACCTTGAACCTCAGAACCCCTCCTTCCAATCTGGTCAAATTTTTGTATCTTTGTTCCTCATGTCTCTTTCTAAACAGCTTACAGCTATAGCACTAGGGTTGGTATTACTCGTCAGTACCACGGGTATTCCGGTGCATAAGCTGTATTGTATGTGTAAAGGTGAGTGGTCTGTGTCGTTTTATGCCGAAGCAGAGATGACCCAATGCGCCATGGAGGAGGGAGAGAGCGATGCCTGTTGTGGTGCAGCCGTTGGCTGCTGCAGTGCCGCTGCTTCAACTGAATCGCATAATTGTGACACGGAGGAGACCTGGTTCGCGAAACTGAGTACTGTTTTCCTAAGTCAGCTTGATACTGATCTGGATGGTCATAAGAATGCTTCCATCCTAACGTTTTTTGCATTGTACCCAAGTTCTGAGTGGGTATCTGCCGCCTTGAGGGATCTTGAAGATACCAGTGCGACCCACTTCCGATCGGGACCTTTATCTTGCCCATCCCGCCATTTGCTGTTTCGGCAATTTCGCTGTTAGTCCTTAAGTATGATTTCCTGTTGAATAGCCGCTTGCAATTTGTGAGCCGGTATTTTTTTATTTCTAAAGGACTCATGCATTATGCGTATTCTTTCATTTTTAATCATATTGTTTTTTACGACAGGGCTCTTTGCCCAAAATGAACCCCTCCAGGGGTATGTCGCCTCAGAAAACGACGAATTAATAATCGGTGCCGTCGTTTATTGGGAAGGAACCACCACAGCGACTACGACGGCAGCAGATGGTTCATTCCAAATCATACGACCTGACACATCTGCTAATTTACTCATTCAATATGTAGGTTATGATGCCGCATTCGTTCGTGTCACACCGGAGGAACAAGACATATACATAACACTCACCGGGATCAAAACCCTACAGGCTGTAGAAGTGACCAGCGAGCAACTGGGCAATTATGTGTCCACGTTATCTACGGTAAATATCGAGCACATTACCAGCCGTGAATTAAAAAAAGCGGCTTGCTGCAATCTGGCTGAAAGTTTTGAAACTAATGCCACTGTGGATGTGGGGCACACCAATGCTGTAACAGGCACATCCGAAATCCAAATGCTCGGACTGCGAGGCATTTATAGTCAACTGCTTATCGAAAATCGGCCTACGATGAACGGATTGGCACAACCATTTTCCCTGGAATATATTCCGGGCACCTGGGTCGAAGGAATTCAGATTTCCAAAGGAGCCAGTTCGGTAGCCAATGGTCCCCAATCCATGACAGGTCAGGTCAATGTGGAGCTCGTCAAACCCACTACGGATGCACCGCTATTTGTCAACCTTTTTGCCAATCATCTTGGGCGCTATGAAGGAAATCTGCATCTCAACCGGGCCTGGTCTGAAAAATTGGCGACAGGATTTCTCTTTCATGCCAGTACGCAGAGCCGGGAAATCGATGGCAACAAGGATAGCTTCCGCGACCTGCCGCTTAAAAACCAGGTCAACGGAATGTACCGCATGTTTTATCAGGCCGGACCACTTGAAGGACAATTAAACATCCATGCTATCCGACATCGCCAATCCGGTGGACAATTGGATAATATCCCGGATCCATGGCGCATTGATCAGGATAATGACCGGCTGGAGGTGTTTGGAAAAAATGGTTATGTTTTCAGTCAGGATCGATTCAGTAGCATCGGATTCATCTACAATGCTTATGTACATCAATACAATGGCCGTTATGGATCCAGAAACCATGAGGGTAATCAGCGTGGGGGCTATATGAACTTGTTGTACAATCGGGAAGGTAAATCACCATACCACAATTATACGGCCGGATACAGCTTCAATTATGATGATATAAGGGAGGATTTATTTGGAGTCAATTTCGACCGTAAGGATATCGTAAACGGCACCTTCCTTCAATACGGATATGGCAGTGAAAAAGATCTGTCTGACCGGCGCTTTAGCTGGAGGGATTTTGCCGGTCTGATTGCAGGCGTGCGTGCAGATTATCATCAGCGTTACGGTTGGTATATCACACCACGGATAAACGCCCGGGTGAATCTGGATTCAAGGACTGTCATAAGAATGTCTGCCGGTAGAGGATGGCGCAATCCTAATTTCCCTCCCGATTGGCAGGCGATGCTATTTAGCAACAGATCATTGCAGGTGCTGGAAAAGTTGCGGCCTGAGGATGCATGGGTGTATGGGCTCAATTTTACCAAAAACCTGACCGTATTTGATCACCATGCGTTCAGCATCGTTGCCGACCTGTTCCATACCCGTTTTACCAATCAGATTGTGATGGATATGGAGGCTTCACACACTGAAATTCTGCTCTATAATCTAGATGGCAAGTCGTACAGCAACAGTGCACTTTTAATGGCCACCATGGAAGTATTAGATGGTC
>JBBQMA010000392.1:0-2403 GCA_038328415.1 Chitinophagales bacterium
TGGGAGACGGTACAACGGAGAGCCACCAACGGATGATAGCAGCCGTTGAGGACCTTTGGATGTATAGGGAAGAATTACTGATGTCTGCCGATTTTGAAATGGATCTTATCGAAGCGGGAATAATCCCAGCCCCTGACTCAATTCGTCAGATATGGTCGGATACGCTGACTCATGTCTTGCATGAAGCCGGATTGCCCATACCTCAAAGTGAGGTTCGCCAAAAAGGTGGTAAAACTGGTATCCATACCGAACATTTGGGTCATTTATTGACCGAATTACAATATGTGCAACGCACCTGGCCCGGCCAGGTATGGTAAACCCCGCAATGAAAAAATTAACAAAGGAAGAAGTTTACAAATTGTTGGAATGGGTAGTTGATCCGGAAATACCTGTCCTAACTGTTTTTGACCTGGGTATTATTCGCGATGTTATCATGATGGAAAATGGTGTTGAAGTAGTCATTACGCCGACGTATTCCGGCTGTCCGGCAATGAACATGATTGAGAGCCAGATAAGAGCCGCACTTGTCGAAGGAGGTATTCGTGAGGTGACCATTCAGACAATATTAAGTCCGGCCTGGACCACTGATTGGATTACAGAGGAGGGGCGTAATAAGCTCGAAAAATTCGGAATCGCACCGCCCAGGGATAGGGATCAAAAACCGCCATGTCCGCGTTGTGCCTCTTCAAACACGCACCTGCTTTCCCAATTTGGGAGCACGGCCTGCAAAGCGCTATGGCAATGTGGTGACTGCAGGGAACCATTTGATTATTTCAAGTGCCATTGATTTTGAATTTAGTTGGAGGAGGTGCTTCTTGCGACCAAAATGCAGCAATTTTTTCCTCTAACTTGAATAGACGGCATTTGGGATAGGCCTGATTTCAATAGAAAGCCTGTATTTTTACCTAAATTGTAAACGATGTCATCCGTTCATTATCGTCTTGAAAACCAGGTTGCGTGGTTGACCCTCCAAAGGCCGGAGGTCTTCAACAGCTTCAACCGTGGTATGGCCTTAGAATTACAACGCGAGCTCGATGCATGCAATGCGAATGCCGATGTGCGTTGTGTAGTGATTACTGGGAGCGGAAAGGCATTTTGTGCCGGCCAGGACCTTCAGGAAGTAGTCGCGACCGATGGACCTTCGATGCAAACAATTCTGCAGGAGCACTACAATCCTATAATTCGCCGCATTCGTGCCCTGGAAAAACCGGTCATTGCTGCCGTGAATGGTGTTGCTGCAGGAGCAGGAGCAAATATGGCCTTGGCCTGTGATATAGTGGTAGCTGCTGAATCAGCTTCATTTATTCAGGCATTTAGCAAGATAGGCCTGATACCAGATAGTGGAGGCACCTTCTTCCTGCCGCGCATTGTCGGATTCCAAAAGGCGTCAGCCCTGATGATGACCGGTGAGAAAGTCGCCGCAACAGAAGCCGAACGGTTGGGTATGGTCTATAAGGTATTTCCTGATGACGAATTTATGGCAGGAGTAACCCAATTGGGTCAGCAGTTAGCTGCAATGCCTACAAGGGGACTTGCATTTACCAAACAGGCACTCAACAGAGCGATGTATCACGATCTGGACAGTCAGCTCGAACTGGAAGACCGACTTCAGACAATGGCCGGCCAGACACACGACTATAAGGAAGGGGTACAGGCATTTCTCGAAAAACGGAAACCAGTATTTAAAGGGCGGTAGACTACTTTATCCCCGACACGTGCAAGCATAATGCGTCCGCATGTTGGATCATACGAGCGCTTTTTTAATTGGAAATATACTCGACTATGCCTCTGCAAATGTGATCAGTAGGGCTACCTCATTTTTGAGGACCTCTACAAAACCACTTTGGATCGAAAACGTTTTTTTAGTACCATCACTCAGCATGATGCGCACGTCACCAGCGTCCAAGCTGGATACAATAGCAGCGTGATTTTTTAAAATCTCGAACTTTCCACCACTCCCCGGTACAATGACAGCAGAGCAGCTTCCTTCGAATATTTTACCAGTTGGGGTTAATACCTGAACTTGCATCATTACCCTTGAGCTTCAGCCAGTAATTTTTTACCCTTTTCGATCGCATCATCAATACCACCGACAAGGTTGAACGCAGCTTCCGGATATTCGTCCACTTCGCCATCCATAATCATATTGAAACCGCGTATCGTTTCTTCAATAGGCACTAACACACCCTTGAGGCCTGTAAAGGCTTCGGCGACGTGGAAAGGCTGAGAAAGAAAACGCTGTACACGGCGCGCACGGTGAACGATGAGTTTATCTTCCTCCGAAAGTTCTTCCATACCTAGGATAGCAATGATATCCTGAAGCTCATTATATCGTTGCAGAATATTCCGAACACGTTGAGCTGTATTGTAATGCTCCAAACCAATAATATTTGGATCCATGAT
>JBBQMA010000393.1:0-2397 GCA_038328415.1 Chitinophagales bacterium
CGATACTAGGCTTCTGCCGCATACAAATGAGCAAAACTTTCGCAGGGAGATTGAGCACGGCCTGAACCAAACGATAAAAACAAAATCACAAAAGGGAATGACAGCTTCAAGATTGCAGATAGTGGATACATCAAATCAAAGGTAACAAAATCCGAGGCCATTTTTAAAATAAATCTCCAGTCAGGGAGTTGCTTTGACTAGAGCGATAATTCAGACATTTTGCAAACGCTCAAGTCTGAACTAAGGCTGCCATTAGATAATAGATGCACAGTATGTGTTTGATAGTTTTTCGTTGAGCAAAGGCCGGCCGTCCTCCCGTATTCAAGCGTATGTTAACATTCATTAAAAATCAAACTATTCTGTCTACAAAAAGATAAAATTGACATGGAAGTTGTAAATTTAGACTTCTAAAACCTACGCGCATGGACCGCAAGGACTTTTTTCAAGTACTTTTTCAGAATCGGCAGACCCTGACTTCCGGTTCCACCACGCTCAATCCCTACTCCGGACCCTGGACAGAGGAACAGGCTATCCACCTGCTTCGACGTACAACCTTCGGGTTTTCACCCGATCAGGTACCTCAGTTCGTATCCGGGGGAATGGATGCCGCCGTGGATAAAATTATGAATATTAATGAGCCAGCACCTTCACCTCCTGTGAATGTTTACAGCACCGCGATACTCCCTGACCCGGATGTACCCTATGGCCAAACTTGGATAAACGCCCCCTATAATGTGGCGCTTCCGCCGGAGTATTATCAGGCGCGAACCGATGTGCTCAAAGCCTGGTGGACCGGTCTCATGATCCACAGCAACCTGCATATCCGCGAGAAAATGACCCTTTTCTGGCACAATCATTTTGCTGTTGAGGCGGATACCGTTGCCATTGCACAGGGGATGTATTTTTACCTTGCTGCCCTGCGCGAAAATTGTCTGGGCAATTTCAAGGCGCTCACCAAGACGATAACCATTGATCCGGCCATGTTGCGCTACCTCAACGGTTACCTGAATGCCAAGTTGCAACCTGATGAAAACTATGGTCGGGAATTGCAGGAATTATTTACTGTGGGAAAGGGTCCAGACAGTAAGTTCACAGAAAACGATGTCAAGGCGGCAGCCCGTGTATTGACAGGTTACCGCTTAAATCCCTTTACAAGTCCTATTTCCTATTATTTTGATTTTACGCAGCACGATACGGGCAACAAGACTTTTTCGTCTTTTTACAATAACACGGTTATCTCCGGAAAATTTGGACCTGCGGGAGCGAACGAGTTGGACGACATGCTCAACATGATCTTTGCCACCAATGAAGTGGCACTCCACTTATGCCGGAAGTTATACCAGTTTTTTGTGTATTATGAGATCAGCCCGGAAGTGGAAATGAATATTATTGAGCCTATGGCCCAAATCTTCCGGTCGTCCAATTATGAGATTCAGCCGGTGATGGATGCCTTGTTGCGCAGCGAGCATTTTTATGATGAGATCAGTATGGGTTGTGTGATTAAGAGTCCGTTGGATTTCACAGTGGGTATCAGTAGGCAGTTTAAAGTACCTTATCCACCGTCAACACCTGATGCCTTACCCCTTTACAGGACCTGGGGCATCACCACTTCCTATTCGGCTGCGGCTGGTCTGAATGTGCTGGACCCACCTTTGGTAGCTGGATGGCAAGCTTGGTATCAGTCGCCCATGTTCCATCGGGTCTGGATCAATTCAGATACCCTGGCCAGTCGATTTATTCTGGCCAATGGCATCACAGGAAATGGGCTGGACATCGAAGGGACCATCCTGAAACTTGACCCTATCCCCTTTGCGGATACCTTGCCCAATCCGGTAGATCCCAATGAACTTGTCGCTGACTCCATACGCTATTTGTTTGCACTGCCGGTCTCTCAGGCTACAAGGGATTTTTACAAATCCTTCTTACTAGGCGGACTGGACGACAGCTATTGGTCCACCTTGTGGGTAACCTATAAAGCGAATCCCAATGACCCGGGCAATGCCAATGGTGTCCGCACCCGTCTATTGGCCATGTACCGTGAAATGATGGTCCAGGCCGAATTCCATCTTAGTTGATCATTTTCATTCACTTAAAAATTACGCCCTGATGAAACGCAGGAAATTTATAAAAACCCTTGCTCCGGTAGCCGTTATGCCCGCGCTGCTCAAGCCGTTTTCGGTGAATGCCTTTCCAACAGCCGGTTTGTTGCAGAACATGTTCTCTTCGAACATTCCCAACGATCATGTGTTGGTGCTGATCTTTCTGAATGGAGGAAATGATGGCTTGAATACGGTGGTACCATTGGACCAAATGTCCAAGTTATCCGTAGCCCGGGCCAATCTGATGCTCCTGGAAGGGCAGTTGCATAAGATTCCAGAAAAGCAAATCGGACTACAC
>JBBQMA010000394.1:0-2359 GCA_038328415.1 Chitinophagales bacterium
GCTACATTGGAAGGACCCTTGAGTGAGAAGACGACATTTTTGATTTCGGCAAGACGGTCCTATCTTCAATTTTTATTCCGAGCGCTAGAACTTCCTTTTCTGCCCACTTACAATGACTTTCAGGTAAAGGTTAAGTATAAGATTGATCAAAAGCATGAACTAACATTTATAGGTCTGGGCGCTATAGATCAGTTTACCTTAAATCTGGATGCCAATGAAACAGAAAGTCAGCAATATCTGCTCAACAATCTTCCTGAATCACCACAATGGAATTACACAAATGGCCTTGTTTATAAAAAGTATACAGATAAGGGTTTCTGGACGTTTGTGGTGAGCCGAAATATGTTAAATAATGAAGCCACTAAATATGCCGATAATGACGACAGCAGCCCTGATAATTTGATTTTAAAATATAAAAGTCAGGAAATTGAAAATAAGGTTCGGATAGAGAATACCTCACGATTTGGAGATTATAAATTTAATGTTGGCGGCGGATATGAATATGTTCGTTACAACAATGCAACCCGCAATCGTATTTTCACATCAGCTGGTGCACAGACCATCGATTATTTTTCTGAATTGGATATGCATAAGTTGGCCCTTTTTGGTCAAATTAGTAGAAAATTGTTTGATGATCGGATGATCGTTTCTCTGGGGATGCGGATGGATGGGAATACCTATTCCAGTGAAATGGCTAATCCTATTGAACAATTTTCTCCCCGATTTTCGCTGGCCTATGCATTGACAGAGCGGTTATCGTTCAATGCAAATTTGGGCCGTTATTATCAATTGCCACCTTATACCATCCTTGGTTACCGCGAAGCAGGAAGGTTGGTGAATAGGGATAACAAAGTAACCTACATACGAGCAGACCATACTGTCATTGGACTGGAATATAATACGAATACGGATTCAAGGATTTCAATCGAAGGCTTTTTCAAGGATTATGCCTATTACCCCTTTTTATTAAGAGATAGTTTGACACTGGCTAATTTGGGTGGTAATTTTGGTGTACTGGGTAATGAGCCGGCAGTATCCCGGAGCAACGGGAGAGCGTATGGTATCGAATTTCTTTTCCAGCAGCGTTTGTTTAAAGGATTTTATGGCATTTTAGCCTATACGTTGGGCTGGAGTCAGTTTCAGGACAAATATAACCGATACGTTTCATCCTCTTGGGATGCGCGACATATACTCAATGTGACGATGGGTAAAAAATTCGGTAAAAACTGGGAAGCTGGCATTAATTGGCGATTCCAAACCGGCCTGCCTTACACCCCATTTTCTGATCAGTCATCACTGGCCGCGAATTGGAATGTAACAGGTAGAGGCCTTCCTGATTATAATCGGATTAATAGCCGGCGCGGTGATCCAATAAATGCGCTGGATATCCGTGTGGATAAAAAGTGGTTTTTCAAAAGCTGGAGTTTAAATGTCTATCTTGATGTGGAGAATGTACTTGCTAATGCTGTGGGCTTTCCACAGTTAATTCTTGACCGTCCGGTAGATGAAAATAATTTGCCTATAGGCGGACCAGTTGTGACTAATCCCAACGATCCCCCCGATCAGCAGCGGTATGCGTTGAAAGAAATTCAGGATGCCAGTGGTACACGCATCCCGAGTATAGGTGTGATGATCGAGTGGTAAGTGAATAAGCTCTTATAAAACCAGAAGGCGATTAGTGCTCATCGGTAGTTTGGGGCCTGTTTGCGGGATGAAAGTTGAGGATAGTTTCCCTGAGATACCGCATATCAAGGTGCGTATAAATTTCTGTTGTTGTGATCGATTCATGTCCAAGCATTTCCTGTACTGCTCTTAGATCAGCGCCGCCTTCGATCAGATGGGTAGCAAAAGAGTGCCTGAACGTGTGCGGACTAATGGTCTTATGAATGCCGGCTTGCGCAGCCAGGTGGCGGATTAATTGGAAGACCATGATCCGGGATAGTTTTCCTCCTCTATGATTAAGAAAGACGATATTTTCGGATCCTAGTTTTATAGTTTTGATATGTTGCCGAATATCTTGTATGTAAAATTGCAATTGTTTTATTGCCTCATCACCAATTGGCACTAATCGCTCCTTGTCGTTTTTCCCGTGCACTTTGATGTATCCTATGTCAAGGTATAAATTTGATAGACGGAGGTTTACCAGTTCGCTGACACGAAGACCGCAGGCATAAAGTGTTTCGATCATGGCCCTGTCTCGTTGTCCTTTAGCCGTGCTCATATCAATAGTGGCCATGAGGGCGTCTATTTCTTCAATGTGGAGGACATCCGGTATTTTACGATGCGTAATGGGCGCTTCCAGTAGGGCTGATGGGTCCTTCGTGGTTAAATTCTCCAGCAAGAGATATTTGTAAAATGC
>JBBQMA010000395.1:0-2353 GCA_038328415.1 Chitinophagales bacterium
GGTGATATGGACTTCAAAGTCACCGGTACGTCCAAAGGAATTTGTGCCTGCCAAATGGACATCAAGGTAGATGGTTTACCCTATGAGCAGCTTGAAAAAGCGCTTGACCAGGCTCGTCAGGGTCGGTTGCACATCCTGGGCGAGATGAATAAAACGCTAAATGCGCCGAGAGAGGATATGAAGCCACATGCTCCACGGATAGTTGAGTTAATCATCGACAAAACGTTCATTGGTGCGGTAATCGGGCCCGGTGGAAAGATTATCCAGGAAATGCAGGAACTTACCAATACGATTATCAATATTGAGGAAAAGGAAGGCAAAGGCTATGTTCAGATTGCCTCCAGCAACAAGGCCGATATTGATAAGGCTGTTGCCCGGATAAAAAGCATTACACAGGTTCCTGAAGTTGGTGAAGTGTATGATGCAAAGGTTGTATCGCTACAACCTTACGGTGCATTCCTTGAATTTGCCGGAAAAAGTGGCCTGCTCCATATCTCCGAAATATCCTACGCGAGGGTTGAGCGTGTTGAAGATGTCCTTAAAGAAGGGGACACTATTCGCGTAAAACTTACGGAAATTGACGAACGTACCGGAAAATATCGACTAAGTGCAAAGGTTCTCCTCGAAAAACCTGAAGGTTGGGAGGATAGCCGTCCTCCACGCCACGATGATGACGGTGGCGGCCGACCACCATTCCGCGGTGGCGGCGGCGGTGGAGGTGGTGATCGTCGTCCACCTCGTCGATAATCAAACAAAAATGATATAGAAAAGCCACCGTTGGGTGGCTTTTCTTTTTTGTCAATTACTGACAGGACCCCTCTCATTCTAGGTTGATTAGCCGGGAAGGACTTATCTTGTCCTTGTGCAAGTAAATGTTTACTTCTTTACTTTTTGTGCAATTCTTTGCGGCTGCGTCGGCCAACGAACCATCTATCCGCTCGCTCCCGGTGAAAAATCGGTCGGTGTACAGGCTGGAGGGCCACTTGTCTATCTCAACGAATCTACGGTACCCATTCCCTTTTCTGCCGTTTATTTTGCCCAAGGCTTGCGGGATGCAACGTCTTTGCAATTCGGTATACATCCCACAGCAATCCTGTATGGAACTATTTATGGGGATGCAAGCATTCAAAAATCATTTGTTTTTTCAAATGGACTTTTGCCAGGTGTAAATGCTTCCTTACAAGTCAATGCCATGTCAACGGCCGCTTTAACGAAATTTCGTTTTTACCCACAGTCGGACATATCTTGCTGGTGGTCTGATAAAGCCAGAAGCCGTTTCATTTATATAGGCATTACGCACTGGTTTGATGCTTATTTCCGACAGGTCCAGTATACCCCATCCTACCAGCTTTGGCGACCGGCTTTATGGATTGGCGGACAATACAGGCAAAATGCATGGGATTTTTCACTAGAAGTTAAATGGTTAGCCCCCGGCGAAATAAATCGCTTTTCTGCTGTAAAATATACTGGTCCATCAGATATGGGGGCAATTGGCATCTATTTTTCGACCCAATATCGATTCTAATGAATGGTAAAATAGCTCTCCTTCTATTCATGATTTTTCTGCCTATTTCGGCTTGCCTGCGGTTGGATGACCAATTCTTCAACCCCTCCGAGATAGACGCTTACCGTATGAATAATTATACGGGCGAAGTCGATTTTCGCTTGCCTCCTGCGTACGACATCAAAGAGAATCTCATCCAGTGGCAACAAATTCCCAGTTATACAGGAAATAATAAGGTCGCTAACATTTGGTCAGTATTTATAGGTAGAGAAGAAGGCTTACCAACAGACACTGTGATCCTATACTGTCACGGCAACAGAGACCATCTGGATTATTATTGGCCGCGACTTCAATTGTTGGCCCATACAGGGGGAAAGCATCGGTATGGTGTTTTTAGTATTGATTACCAGGGATTCGGTCTATCAGAAGGCAAACCCAGTCAGGAAGCATTAATCCAGGATGTACAGGCGGCGCTTGATTGGCTGGCTACTCGAAACGTACCTCAGGAGCGGATCATTTTATACGGATTTTCGCTGGGATCTATTCCTGCTATCTTTCATGCATCGCTTGAGAATAACCGGCATAAAGGTAAAATAATCCTGGAAGCTCCTTTGAATAGCAGTGCTACACTTGTACAAGATGCCTCTACATTAAGTCTGCCCGGAGCCTTTGTGACCGACTTGAATTTCAATCACGAATTGCTTATCAAAGATGTAAAACGTCCATTATTGTGGATCCACGGCACTCGTGATGAGAAAGTTTCCTTTCTGACGCACGGCGAACCCGTTTTTCATGCGCATAATGGGCTTTTCAAACAAGCCCTGATCGTTCAGAATGGCACGCATGATA
>JBBQMA010000396.1:0-2277 GCA_038328415.1 Chitinophagales bacterium
AGGTGGCGGTCGCGAAAGTGGTTCGGATAGCTGGAAAGCCTACATGCGCCGTCAAACGAATACTATTAATTATGGCCGGGACCTTCCCTTGGCTCAAGGTATTAAGTTTGAATTGTAAGCGTGTGGAAGGAGTTAAACCCAATTCATGTATTAGGTTTGCAAATAAATAAAAAAAGTAGTCGTAATGTATGTAAATCAACTATTTATGCGACGTATTTCCAATTAGTGTGGTAAAAAAGTGTACATTATTTTGTGAGGAATAAAGGTCTGCATTTGTACTAATTATTGGTTTTTTAGGTTGCTTCGGCTGCAGCTCATTTCTGCTTCATAATCAGGTGCTTCCCCTCCTCGCCATAGGCGACTATGCCTCGTCAGGGAAGAAATAGTGTTGTGTTAACGCTATTTTAGCCAGTCCAAGTCTTGATCTTTTTCCTTACATCTTCAAAATAAACCGACACAATAGCATTAACACACCGCTAGTGCAATAAATTTAACAGATATTCTCCATATCCGCTTTTGAGATATCGGTGTCCTAGCGATTCCAGTTGCCCATCATCAATGAAACCCATCTGCCAGGCCACTTCTTCGATACAACCAATCTTCAGGCCCTGGCGGTCTTCGATGACTTCTATAAATTGGCCGGCTTGGATGAGTGATTTGTGGGTTCCTGTATCCAACCAGGCGGTGCCGCGACTAAGCACACTGACTTTGAGTTTGCCCCGTTCCAGATAAATGCGGTTTACATCGGTGATTTCATATTCTCCGCGAGCACTGGGTTTTAGATTTTCGGCAATGGTTACAACTTCGTTATCATAAAAATACAAGCCGGGGACAGCATAGTTTGACTTGGGATTTTGAGGCTTTTCCTCGATAGACAGCGCATTGAAATTTTTGTCAAATGTGACTACTCCATACCGTTCTGGATCGGCTACCTGATAGGCAAATACAACGCCACCGTCCGGATGAACACTCTCGCGAAGGTTTTCTTCAAGTCCGGCTCCGTAAAAAATATTATCTCCCAAAATGAGCGACACACTGTCGGACCCAATAAAATCTTTTCCCAACACAAATGCCTGCGCTAGGCCATTGGGCACAATTTGTTCGACGTACGAAAAACGAACGCCGATATCATCACCGTCATGAAGAAGTTTTTTGAAATTGGGCAAATCCTCAGGAGTAGAAATGATTAATATATCTTTTATCCCCGCTGACATGAGCGTTGACAATGGATAATAAATCATGGGTTTGTCATAGACCGGCATCAGTTGCTTACTGACGGCGAGTGTCAAGGGGTAAAGGCGGGTACCCTGACCACCTGCGAGGACGATCCCTTTCATACTAAACGTTGTGTTTATCGAGCAGGTGCATCACGCGCAATATTAGCTCGGTAGGTTTAAATGGCTTCGTAATAAAATCATCAGCGCCTTTGGTATAGGCCTCCATGACATCGTCCTCCTGTTCCAACGTGGAAATAACAATCACCGGCAAATAAGGGCCCGGTTGATTCCGTATCCATTCAAGCAGTTTCATTCCACCGTTGTCAGGGAGCGTCATGCTCACAATGGCCAGGGCGGGTTTTTCCATGTCAAGGGCCTGCACACCGGCCTCATATGTTTTCACTTTTGCTGATTGGCATCCGATTTTTTGTAAGCGAAATTCGATAGCAGTGATCATCACATCCTCATCCTCGCACAACAATATTTTACTCATAATTAACGACTTTGCCCCAAACATAGGCATCCTTTTGCAGATTCCCCCTAAATCTATGGGTTACCATTTGTACTTAATGCATGGAGCGAAGGGCAAGTTCCATTTCGTACAAGCGATTATGCAATAATTGCCACACTTCAAGTAGACTTGCCACGTCAATATTTAAACGAGCTTTTTCTTCGATTTCACGATTCCAAGCCATCGCTTCTTGATTGCCTGTATAAGCCAGCGTACTTTTCATCCGGTGGCTGGCTTCAAAAATTTCTGTCGTTTCAGCAGCTTCAAAGGCTTTCCGCAAGGCAGCATGGTCTTCCTGTAGCTGCCCATCCAAAATCACAATCAATTCGGCCCGAATATCGGGATCCCCGACGGCCATACTTTCAAGGTAGGAAAAGTCAAAGCCGGCTGAAGAATCAATCATATAGTTATTGTTTTCAAAGGGACATACTGCAAAATCTGCTCAAATAAATGCTGGGGCTCAAACGGTTTCAACACAAAATCAGTAAATCCTTTCTGTGTCAACTGCTCGTCGCGGGACACAAATGCATTGGCAGTCATTGCAAGGAT
>JBBQMA010000397.1:0-2123 GCA_038328415.1 Chitinophagales bacterium
CTCAATATTGATCCTGCACCTGGCGGACTCTATGAAATTATTGTTAGTGACAAAAATGGATGCACATCTCGAAGGGATTTAATAATGGATGAAATAATCCCATTGGACCTACAACTTTTACTTAACGCTACTATTACTTACGGGGAGCAATACCAGATTCTCTTAACCCCTTCGATTCCCGTAGATCAAATAGCTTACATCCTCTGGCAACCCGACAGCACACTCAATTGCAATAATTGTCTAAATCCTATTGCCAGTCCATTTGAACCGACCTTATTTAAGGTTATAGTAACCGATATCAATGGATGTGAGGCAGTGTCCGAAATTCGTATTGACGTCCTATTTGAAGCCCCTGTATTTATACCAAACAGCTTTCATCCGGATGAAGATGGTATTAATGATGGGTTTACCGCTTTTGGAAATCCAGAACTAATCAAGCGGATTCGAAAAATGCAAATCTTTGACCGCTGGGGCAATAATGTTTTTGAAGTTACTGACATCCCTGTTAATCAGACAGCTTATGGCTGGAACGGCACATTCCGAGGTCGGAAGATGGATCCCGCTGTTTTTATCTATGTCATAGATGTTGAATTTATTAACAATTCAAACGCCGTTTTTAAAGGAGATGTGCAATTGCTGCGGTAATAAAACACGCTCTCAACTACACCAGACCAATTTCTTACGTTTATTGACTATCGCAAACTAAAGAAAGTTTAAAGGAGGCAAGCCCAATCCAGAAAAATGGATACATGTTGATTCATCGTTCCTCCTGATTTCAACTAATCCCTCTTTTAAAAAGTAGTAGTTTGTTAAAAACAAAAAGCCCCGCCAAATGGCAGGGCTTTTTGTTTTTAGCTTGACCTACTTTTTATCGTCTACTTCTTCATATTCAACATCAGTGACATCCTCTGTTGCATTTGAATTGGCTGCAGATCCATCGTTTGGTGTCGAACCGCCGGCGGCGTCAGTCTGTGCCTGGTAAATTTCCTGGCTGGCAGACTGCCATGCAGTATTCAACCGTTCTGTTTCGGCATCAATTTTGGCGATATCCTGCATCTTATGTGCCTCCTTAAGACCATCTAATGCATCCTCGATTGGCGTTTTTTTATCGGCAGGAATTTTATCGCCAAACTCCTTCAGTTGTTTATCCGTTTGGAAGATAAGTGAGTCAGCCATATTCAGCTTGTCGGCCATTTCTCTGGCAACTTTATCCGTTTCGGCATTAGCTTGCGCTTCTGCTTTCATGCGTTCCACTTCTTCTTTACTAAGACCTGTTGAAGCTTCTATGCGAATATTCTGCTTTTTACCAGTACCCTTATCCAACGCAGATACGTTCAGTATACCGTTAGCGTCAATATCGAATGTCACTTCGACTTGAGGTGTTCCACGCATAGCAGGTGGGATGCCATCCAGTATAAAACGACCTACACTCCTGTTGTCTCTTGCCATTGGCCGCTCGCCTTGCAGGATATGTATTTCGACGGATGGTTGATTATCTGCAGCAGTAGAATATACTTTCGACTTCTTGGTTGGAATTGTGGCATTTGCTTCTATGACGACGTCGTATACTCCTCCCATCGTTTCGATACCCATTGAAAGTGGAGTAACGTCCAGCAGCAGGACATCTGTCACATCGCCACTTAATACACCACCCTGAATCGCTGCACCTATGGCAACTACTTCGTCAGGATTGACGCCCTTACTTGGCTTTTTCCCAAAAAAAGTCTTCCACCGCCTGTTGAATCCTTGGGATACGAGTAGAACCACCAACGAGAATAATCTCATCGATATCATTTTTGGAAAGACCGGCATCATCCAGCGCTTTCTGACAAGGTGCAAGGGTACGCTGAACAAGGCTATCAGAAAGTTGTTCAAATTTCGCACGGGAAAGCTTGATTACCAAGTGCTTAGGCACACCATCAACGGCTGTGACATAAGGTAGATTAATCTCCGTTTCGACTGCAGAGGAAAGCTCAATTTTAGCCTTTTCAGCAGCCTCTTTTAAACGTTGCAATGCCATAGGGTCCTTCCGGAGATCAATATTCTCCTGACTCTTAAAAGCATCAGCAAGCCAGTCGATGAGAATATGATCAAAATCGTCACCACCCAAATGGGTATCACCA
>JBBQMA010000398.1:0-2042 GCA_038328415.1 Chitinophagales bacterium
GAAACGGGAAAGCCTTTTTATGCTCAATTCCCCTCCATCACTGTTAGGGATATGGTTCTCGTCCATCAGTTATTAGCCGATCATCTCGGCTTTGAACGCATTGGGTTATTAGTGGGAGGCTCCCTGGGTGGTCAACAAGCACTGGAGTGGTCCGTTCAGGAACCTGAACGATTCGATAAATTAGTTGTACTCGCAACCAATGCCGTCCACAGTCCCTGGGGCGTTGCCTTCAATGAGGCACAGCGCATGGCAATAGCAGCGGATCCAAGCTGGGGAGACACACAGGCTGATGCTGGTCTTGCAGGGATGAAAGCAGCCCGCGCTATAGCGCTTCTTTCCTACCGACATTATGGAGCATACGCTCTAAGCCAACCCCGGCCGGATGATGACCGTATTTGGCCCGAAAAACCGGAAAACTATCAGCAGTATCAAGGTGAAAAACTTGCCAAACGATTCAATGCATACAGCTACTGGACCTTGAGTAAAGCAATGGATGCACATGATATCGGGCGACATAGAGGCGGTATATTATTGGCCCTAAATAGGATAAAAACCAGGACCTTGATCATTTCTTTAGACCAGGATGTGCTGTTTCCCTATGATGAACAAGTCGTATTGGCAAAAAGTATACAAGAGGCCATACACATCACATGTCCTACCAATTATGGTCATGACGGCTTTTTGGTCGAGACCCGGGCGATAGGTAGCATTTTTGGAGAATTCTTAAAAGACGATTGCGAAGTATCAGGAATACCCTTTCTCAAGACACTTAGAACGGCATGAAAAATATTAAAGTAGTACTCATCGGATTTGGTACTGTTTGCAGTGCCTTGTACAAACAACTGTCTAAAAACGAACGGTTTCACGTGGAACGAATAGTAGTACGTGACCGATATAAGCCCCGACAATGGGGAAATCTGCCCATCGCAGAAGAGGGGGAATGGCTTCCTATTCTTGAAGATCCTTCCATTCATGTCATCTTGGAAGCGATTGATGATGCAGATGCTGCTTATGCATATGCCCAATCAGCGCTTAGGGCAGGTAAAATTTATATCACAGCCAACAAACGAATGCTTGCATATCATCTCCAGACCTTGCTGTCAACAGCCAAATTGCGCGGTGGCTCCATTTATTATGAGGCGGCCGTAGGTGGTGCCATTCCAATCGTCAGGACATTAGACCAACATTACAAGGGTCAATCCATTCGTTCCTTACGGGGTATTTTAAATGGAAGCTGCAACTATATTCTCACACGAATGGAAGAAGAAGATTTGTCTTTTGATCTGGCTTTAAAAGAAGCTCAGGAGAAAGGTTTTGCCGAATCAGACCCAACGCTGGATATTGAAGGGTACGATGCCATGTATAAGACTGTACTTCTGGCATGGTCAGCCTTTAATCAACATTTAACCTTGAGTGATGTGCAACGTACTGGTATAGATGCTATTTCCGTTCCTCATATCCGGCAGGCTAGAAAACTAGGTGCCCGGGTACGACTAATAGCTACAATTGAAAATAAAAAAAAGAAACTAACATCATGGGTGAGACCTGAATGGCTTTGGCCGGAGGATCCGCTGTTTGCTATTCAGTATGAAACTAATGCTATAGAGATTTCTGGCGAATATTTTGGGACGATCATGTTGCAGGGACCCGGTGCAGGTGGAGATGCAACGGCATCCGCAATGATTGGTGACCTGTATAATAGCAACATCCTGCGCGTGAGAAAAAAGTCAAAAACAACATCCCGAAAGCTTGCAGGAAAAACAATCTTATTTTGATGATTGCTGCGTATGATATAGCTTATTAACTGCCGTATCCGCTCGTTATCTTTGACTGATGAAACAATTGGGTATTAAAGTATTTGCCCCGGCAAGCCTGTCTAATCTGGCGTGTGGGTTTGATATATTGGGTTTGGCATTGGAGGCTCCTGGTGATGAGATTACGGCCTGGTTTACGGATAAAAAAGGACTCGAATTGGTTGCTATTCACGGTGACAAAGGCCAACTTCCACGTGACCCAACCAAAAATGCAGCTACGATTGCAGC
>JBBQMA010000399.1:0-2026 GCA_038328415.1 Chitinophagales bacterium
GTCCTCTGGCTCACTTGGCGGCGGCAGGTGTTCTATTTAACGGACGGCTGGTGAGGCAGCCAATAATTCTAAGTCCCGAAGAGGCAGTGTAAGTTGGAGTTGATTCCCACTATGCTGCCATATTGGAAGAGAAAATGGCATTTTTGAAAGCATGGCATCCAGCATCAGTGCCCCTTCTGATTGGAAATAGGTGATTTGGAAAGCTGTTTTTTCGTTTTTGCGATTCGTGTCTCTCAGCGCATCGCGCAGTGCAGGTGATAACCGATGGCTTGGTTCAATGGGGAATATCCCCCTTACCGGAAGGCCTTTTAATGGATTGCCTTTTGTTGTAGATGGAATAGCGGCTAAATAAGTGTGTTCTTTGACATAACCGGTAAGCTGAAAATTGAGTATTTTCAAAAGGTCTATTTCACGTTGCTTTAGTGGTGCATAAAATTGGAGCCAGCAATAAATATTCTCCCCCACGGTAGGTATATGCTGGATCTGAACGGCCAAATCCTGGTCAGCACGAAAATTAGCATGATAGAGAAGTACCTGATCCCGCAAAAGAATGGGTTGGTCTATGGGCAATTGGCAGAGGGCCATAGTATAGTAACTCACAAAGAAGACTATTAAAAGGAGCCGCATAGTTTAGGATTTTAGTAGCAATTGAATAAAGTTACATATTTTAGGAGACCTAACCGAAAAGTCAATATCATTCCAGATTAATGGCAACCAATTTATTGGTAGTTGTGGACTCCGGTTTGTATTCTGGCTGTTGCGTTTGAATAGATTGGTCGATAAACTGCCCGTGGTCAACTTGTTTCTCCCTGGGAATAACCTTATCCTAACTGGTTCATTGGATTCCACCTTATATTTGGCTTTTAAACCAAACACTCATGACTTTGCAACATACCGTTCTTGATCGTTTCCTTCGATATGTCAAAATTGACACCCAATCTGATCCGTTTTCCACTACTTGTCCGAGTACAGAAAAGCAGAAGGACTTGGGGAAAGTATTGGTCGAGGAGTTACAGGCGATTGGAATTTCGGATGCCCACCTTGATGAGCACGGTTATGTCTATGCTACGCTGGAAAGTAATGTGGATAAACAGGTGCCAGTAATTTGTTTTTGCTCGCACATGGATACTTCTCCGGATTCTTCTGGCACAGGAGTAAAACCATTAATCCACGAAAATTACCAGGGCCAGGATTTGGTCTTGCCCGATGACAATACTCAGGTATTACGGGTGCAGGATCACCCTCAGCTCCAGTATAAAACCGGTCATGATGTTATCACAGCCAGTGGCACAACGCTCTTGGGGGCTGATAATAAAGCAGGTTTAGCTGCCATAATGGATGCTGTGTTCCAGTTTATCCAACATCCCGAATTACCGCACGGTAGAATCCGCATTTTGTTTACACCGGATGAAGAAATAGGTCGTGGCGTGGACAAAGTTGACATGAAAAAACTTGCCGCTGATTTTGGCTATACCGTCGATGGCGAACGTGTTGGCTCCGTTGAAGATGAAACGTTTAGTGCCGACGGTGCAGTCCTGGATTTTTATGGTGTATCGACACATCCGGGTTTTGCAAAAGGCAAGTTGGTTAATGCCCTAAAAATTGCCGGTGATTTTTTGGCCGCGTTGCCCTCAGACACATTAGCTCCTGAAGTCACGGAAGGAAGGGAAGGATTTATCCATCCCGTTCATATTTCAGGTAGTGCAGAGAAAGCATCCATACAATTTATTTTACGCGATTTTACCAGGGATGGCTTAGCAGCACATGGCTTATTTTTAAGAGAATTGGCGGACAAGGTGATTAATAAATATCCCAATGCAACTTACGAGTTTACAGTAAAGGAGCAGTACCGCAATATGAAGGAAGTGCTGGATAAACACCCTCAAGTGGTCGAATATGCGGTGGAGGCAATCCACAGGTCAGGTCTTACCCCTCACCAGTCAAGTATCAGGGGCGGTACCGACGGGTCGCGTCTTTCCTTTATGGGTTTACCTTGCCCGAATATATTTGCCGGCGAACATGCATT
>JBBQMA010000400.1:0-2021 GCA_038328415.1 Chitinophagales bacterium
CTCCGGGTTTCAGGGGGACACACGCAAATCATGTTAGTGGAAAGCCATCTGAAAATGATCCGGCTCGGAGCAACACTTGACGATGCAGCCGGAGAAGCATTTGATAAATCCGGTAAACTAATGGGTCTTGAATACCCCGCCGGCCCTCAGATTGATAAATTGGCTTTTACAGGGCAAGCCAAATTCATATTTCCCCATCCGCAACTCCCCGGATACGATTACAGTTTTTCGGGTTTCAAAACATCAGTTCGAAATTTCATTGCCCAGCGTCTCCAGCAGGATCCTGAATTTTTACAAACTCACTTGAAGGATCTTTGTGCTTCGGTTCAACATCACATCGTAGAAATACTGCTCTCAAATTTGGTTCGCGCAGCACGAGATTATACTATTCAGACACTAACTATCGCAGGTGGTGTCTCGGCAAATTCAAGATTACGTAGCCGGTTTGTAGAAATTGGTAACAAAGAGGGTTGGAAAACATATATTCCTTCCTTTGCTTACAGTACAGATAATGCTGCTATGATAGGCATTGCCGGTTATTATAAATTTCTGGCTGACGAATTTACAGACCTTTCAGCAAAGGCAGAAGCACGTATTCCATTTGGCTAATTACCCTCGGCGGAAAGAAGCTTTTCTTTCAATTGCAAATACTCTTTTTCCGTCAATAATCCGCGTTCCCGCCATTCCGCAAGTTCACGAAGACTCGCCATGGTTGTTTGCGGCGGCATAATTTTCTCTGGAGGCACTGTAAGTTTGTTTTCGGGCTTCTGCACATTCCAATGTGTAACCTTATCCCTTGCTTTTTGGAAAGCTTCGCGATAAAATTGCTTTATACTCTTGGGATCAAAATCGACTAATGATCCTCCTGAATCCAAATGATTTTTAAACACTTTTCCCAGCGCAAAGGTACTTGCTCCTGCAAAGACGGATACAGATACGCCACCTAGTAGCCAACCGACCCCCGGAATGACTTTAACTAGGCTCCTCGCTCCAACCCGCGCCAAAGCTGTAGCTGTCAACGATCCAATGATGGCTTTCGTCCGGTTTTTCTCATAGGCTATGCCATATACTTCACTTAGCTGGCGAACCATATCCATTTGCATAGCGGTCACGGCAATGACATCTGCAATCAGGACAGGAATAGCTCCTGCACTCATGGCCATGACAGCATGGTTACGAATGATGGTATCGGCCTGATCCGATTTTGTTGTTTCTTGCATGGCTAGATAATTGAATGCTTAAAAGTAACTATTGCGACCATTTGACAGGTGTTTCTTAGTCAAATAGATTTTACTTATTCCTGTTTAATGCCTAAATCGTGTCCTAACGTTCTCTTACCAGCTAAGAGTTATTCTTTGCAAGGTCCAGGCACATGATGGTGAATTCCAGCACAGGCGGCTACACATGGATTGCTATATGTTTTGTTGTTGCATCCACAAACCGGGTTGTACTCTCTGGTACAAATACAATCAACTTTGGGTGCTTCCGTGCAAGGTGGAATCTTTTTGGCGCAAGCCGAAAAAGTAAAAATTAACCCAATTAACACCTTAAGCAAAGAGTAGGTGAACATGTGATATCTGAACATAGTAAAACATTATATGCGACAAGATAAGCTAAACCAGGAGGAGCAGCTCATTGACGATACATATTGATTCATCCAGCGGGGCCCAATATTTCGTTGTAATTTTGAGTACGTATTAAGTTATCTTACAAGTTGTCCATGGCCATCTCAACATAGGTTCAGGATGGATGCCTGTGGTTAAATCGATGGCCAGCGACTGAGCTGCCAGAGGACCTAAAGATGCTCCTTTTGTCCCAAAACCATTAATCACCCAGGTGTTAAGCGCGTTAGGCACCGCGCCAATTATTGGCCGACGAACGAGTGTTGCCGGCCTAACCCCCGAATAAACGTCCAGAATGTCATATTTTATTTCAAAATATCGGGCTAATACTGATTCAAGGTGGTTTCTCGCCCATATTGACGGACCATCCTCCAGATGGTGCCTCGTATCTGCTGGTCC
>JBBQMA010000401.1:0-2017 GCA_038328415.1 Chitinophagales bacterium
AAAGCTTGGATGAACGTATCTTTAGGCCACAAAATTAACCCGATGACGCAGGTTCTCAGCAAACCAAAACGGAAAAGTCAAACGAAGCCCGAAGCTTTCGATAAGGCTACCTATCTGAAGTGGTATGAAATCATGCTTCGGATTCGTCGATTTGAAGAGCGCACCTTGATGGCCTATGGTCAACAAAAGATACGCGGATTCTGTCATGTCTACATTGGGCAGGAAGCCATAGCTGCTGGATTGACAAGTGCACTGCGGGCTGAAGATGGCTTGGTAACGGCATACCGCCAGCACGGTCTGGCTTTAGCACGTGGAATAAGTGCCAAATCCTGTATGGCTGAATTGTATGGTAAAGCGACCGGTTGCGTCAAAGGGAAAGGTGGATCCATGCACTTTTTCTCTAAGGCACATAAGTATTTTGGGGGAAATGGCATCGTTGGAGCTCAGATTCCTATCGGAACAGGAATCGCATTGGCCGAAAAATACCGGGGTACAGATAATCTTTGTGTCACCATGTTTGGAGATGGGGCTGCACGACAGGGTGCATTATACGAATCGTTTAATATGGCGATGACATGGAAATTACCCGTATTATACATCTGCGAGAACAACCAATATGCCATGGGAACCTCCGTGGAACGCACAAGTAATGTGACCGATTTGTACAAGTTAGGTGCTTCCTTTGAAATGCCCAGTGAATCGGTAGATGGCATGCGACCTGAGACCGTTCATGACGCTTTATCCCGCGCAGCCGCTCATATCCGGGCTGGCAATGGGCCTTACTATTTGGAAATCAAAACGTATCGCTACAAAGGGCATTCTGTCTCTGATCCGGCAAATTACCGCTCTAAGGAAGAATTGAAATCCTATATGAATCAGGATCCAGTAAAATCGCTGGAGCACCGTTTAACTGCAGAGGGAATCGCAACTGAAAAGGAAGTCCAGGCGATTCGCGATTTGATCAAGGCAGAGATAGATGAGGCTGTTGCATTTGCGGAATCCTCGCCCTTTCCAGATCCGTCCGAATTATTTACAGACAACTATGTACAGCAGGACTACCCCTACATCAGGGATTAAATGCGAATTGTACTCCATATTTTGAAACCTGAACGAGTCTTTACCGTATATCCTAATCAATTGGTATATATTGAGACGTGATTTGTAGGAAAATATCTCTTACCTTTGCGCCTGATTTTTAAAAACTAGTCGAAGACCATGGCAGCACAACGCCGCAAGAAGCAAATTCAAGATGACACGCTCATCGACCTTTCACAAGCTAAGGTAACCGCATCGCATTTTTTTGAGCGCAACCAAAAGGTTATATTCGGCAGTTTAGCCGGTATTGCTTTGATCGTTGGTGGATACTTGGTGTATCGGTATGTCATTGTAGAACCGAAACAAAAAGAAGCCATCGAACAGATGTTCCAGGCTCAACTCCAGTTTGAGCGTGATTCCTTTGATGTGGCCTTAAATAATCCTGGAGGCGGGTATTCCGGCTTTCTTGATATTATTGATCAATATGGTGCTACACCTGCCGGCAATACTGCCCGGTTGTACGCGGGCCTTTCATATCTAAATCTGGGAAACTTTGATGAGGCTGTTAATTATCTTTCAGACTTTGACCCAACGGACGATATAACATCAGCTTTGAAGCTCGGTGCATTGGGTGATGCATATGCTGAGCTCGATCAAATGGACAAAGCACTAAGCCATTACAACAAAGCGGCATCTGCCGGGGACAACTCATTGACGACCCCTTACTATCTATTGAAGGTTGGTCAACTCAGTGAGAAAGAAGGTAATGTTGCAGAAGCACGCAAAGCCTACGAAAAGATAAGGAGTGAATATCCGCAAACGGAAGAAGGACTAGAGATAGAAAAATACCTTGCCCGACTTGATGCCTCAACAGGAAAAGGGTAAACAGCTTTTAAATTGTGATTGTTGAAGGCGGTTCCCGATGGGAACCGCCTTTTTTCATAAATTGCTGCTTCAACCTCCTGAATAATGGCTTCTTCCC
>JBBQMA010000402.1:0-1906 GCA_038328415.1 Chitinophagales bacterium
GTTGTTCTTCATGTGATCTTGGCTCCCTGTAATGCTCTTTGAATGAGCTAAGGAAGACACCTTCTGCTCCGCCGTAAAGAGGATCTACTGCCAATGGGTGTTTCAGAAAGGCCATATGAACCCGAATTTGATGCGTTCGTCCGGTTTCGATCCGAACGGAAACCCAAGAGAATCCTTTAAAATACTGTTCCACTTTATAGTGACTCACGGATGCTTTGCCCTTTGAAGCAGTTGTCATGCGACCATCTCCGGCAGGGTGGACGATGATAGCCCGGTCTATTGTGCCTTCATCGGGTACCAATCGACCTTGCAAGAGAGCAAAATATGTCTTTTGGACTTTGTGGTCTTCAAACTGTTTCGACATGGCCGCATGTGCTTCCGGTGTTTTGGCAAAAAGCAGCAATCCACTGGTATCGCGGTCAAGTCGGTGTATAATGAAAATAGAAGGGTATCGATCCTGTAAATGCCTGTAAAGATTGGCCTTGTCAGGATGGAACCTATCTGGAAGGGTAAGTAAACGGGGTGGCTTATTTACGGCGATTAGGTGGTTGTCCTCATAGAGGATTTCGATTTCTTTGAGTAGTTTATTCACCGTATGATTTCTCGGAATGTCTTCCGGTTATTAAGAAAAAATTCCCAAACAATGCTTCCATTGTATATACCTTTTTGGTTGGGGCGGGTCTTGATGCGATTTCTGTTGATTTCGTCCTGGTGGTACCTCCGTTTGAGAATAGTCAGATGAAAGGTTAGTATAAAATCCAATTGCGCACGTAAAACTCCGAAAATATGCTGGATTTTCCCTTGGAAAAGGAATAATAGGATAGCGGCATAATCAAGGATCAGACGGGTAGGGATTTTCCATAGCAGATCAAGAGGCCGTTCATTTTTAGCCATTGTGATTAGCGAGTTGCGAAAATTCAGATACACCTTACGGGGTGAATCATAGGCCAGCGTTCCTCCGCCAAGATGATAAACCTGAACAGAAGGATCGATAAATATTTTGTAACCAGCACGTTTTAACCGCCAGCATAAATCTATTTCTTCCAGATGGGCAAAGAATTGTGGATCAAAGCCACCAAAAAGATGGAATAAGCGGCTTCGAATCATAAAAGCTGCACCGGATGCCCAAAAAACCTCTGTGGGATCATTGTATTGTCCTGTGTCCTTCTCAGTGACTTCAAAAACGCGGCCCCTGCAAAAAGGGTATCCCAAAAAATCAATCCAACCACCCGAAGCCCCTGCATATTCAAACCGCTGGCGCTGTTTGTCATCAAGAATTTTGGGCTGACATACCGCGATCTCCTTGTCCCTGTCCATTGTTTTTTCAAGGGCCTTGATCACCCCGTCTCCTAGGGCAATGTCGGAATTGAGAAGGAAGTAAAATTCAGCCTCAATGTGCAATAATCCATGGTTGTAGCCACCGGCAAATCCCCAGTTTTTTTGAAGTTCAATGACATTCAGATCCGGATAGTGGGCGGCCAGCCAAGTCTGTGAACCATCCGTTGAGCCATTGTCAATGATATGGCATTCTGCGCCACCTTCCCGACAAGCCTTGAGAACATCTTTGAGATAGTGTTTTAAATGGTTAATACCGTTATAGTTGAGTATGATAACGGCTGTGTGTTGGGCGCCTTCCGTTTGCCAATTCAGGATTTTAGTTTCTTCATCTTCCAAAGCATTTAGAATATGCTTTCGATCAAGGTGTATTTGAGTCTGTAGAGCTTCTTTATCAGGAAATAATTGATCATGACGAATGAAGGAAACCACCTCAATAACCAATTGTTCGCCATAAATCTGTTCATTAAAGTCGAGGATATTCACCTCTATGACCCGGTGATGGTGCTGGTCAACAGTGGGTTTCTGGCCGATATACAGCATTCCTTTAAATCGTTGGCCCTGCCAAACC
>JBBQMA010000403.1:0-1846 GCA_038328415.1 Chitinophagales bacterium
TCTACCTCCTCATCGACAAGGTTAGCTGCAGCAATAGCCTTTTGCCGGATAAGGAGCATATTGTCTGCTTCTTCGGGCAAAACACGTATATCAATATGACGAATCACTGGTGTTATTTGGGCTCATGACGGTTAATGGACATATGTTTACCGTCAATAATTTATTGTTGATTTACTTACTTCATCTGAACGATGCCACTCCAAATGATCCTGTGTTTTAAAATCTGTGGGCAAATAAATTCGGTGAAGTACCAATTCATCACAAGTCCCTTTAGGATAATTTATAGGTGCACGGGTTAATTCGGATTGCTTTAGAATCAGGGTCTGATTCATTCTATTCGCTTCAATCCTGTACCGACCTTTTGCCATGGCATGTTTTAACAATGACTCTGGGCATCCGGTCATTATTACTTCTGTCTCAATGAAAATGGCACTATTATGCCAGGAATGGACAACGAGACTATCCTGAAAATCGAATTTCACCTGTAAGACTGAATCAGCCGGAAAGGAGTTAAACATCATCTCCCTTACCTGAGCATTTGATGAATGAGCGAAACTGACGAGACATAAAAAAGCTAATAATTTCATCATCGTGTTTAGTTAAAACGATCTGCAATCAAAAGGCATGGCGCAAACCCGTAGTCTGAAAACATACTAACACTTAAAAAGATTCCTATCCCTTCATTGCCTCCCGAATACGCACTAATCGTTGGAGCAAACCCTCAAGTTCGTCAAGCGGCAACATGTTGGCACCATCAGATTTTGCCTTTGTAGGTTCCGGATGGGTCTCGATAAATAATCCATCCACTCCTGTGGCAATACCTGCTGCTGCTATTGTAGCAATTAATGCCGGTTGGCCGCCGGTCACGCCGCTTGCCTGATTTGGCTGTTGGAGTGAATGGGTACAATCCAGCACGACAGGTGCAAATCTACGCATAACCGGGATGCCTCTAAAGTCAACAACAAGATCCTGGTAGCCAAAGGTAGTACCACGTTCCGTTAGCATAATCTGTTCATTTCCTGACTCCTTTATTTTACCAACAGCATGTTGCATCGATTCTGCATTCAAAAACTGCCCTTTTTTAACGTTAACAATCTTTCCAGTATCCGCAGCTGCTACCAGCAAACTAGTTTGCCTGCAAAGAAATGCCGGAATTTGAAGGATATCAACATACCTGGCAGCCAGAGCGGCTTCTTCATCGGTATGGATGTCAGTAGTGGTCGGAAGCCCATACTCAATGCCAGCCTTTGCAATGGCTTCCAGTGCCTGGATATCACCTATCCCCGTGAAAGAATCGAGTCGGGATCTGTTGGCCTTTCGATAAGATGCTTTAAAAATGTAAGGTATTCCCAATGGGATACAAATAGATTTTACCCGTTCAGCTACCTGGAGAACAAGAGCTTCACTTTCAACGACACAAGGACCTGCTATCAGAAAAAAGGGGTAATCACGTTGATTGATACGGTCCCATAATGGTGATGTGTATATCATGATACAAAGGTCTCAGAATTTAAACATTATAAGGTCGTTCATTCAATAAATTGTGATGGCATCACGAACATTACGTCTGGGACTTAGCTAAAATGGCCATTTAACGAACTTATTCTTCGACAATCCAGGCTCCTTTGTCAAAATCGCGGCGAATCATATCCAATATTTCGGCTGTCCTTACATCATTTTTGACATGCACCATGACCCGGGTTAAATTTTTTGATGGTTTCGTGGAGCTTTCTAAACCCAGCTTTGCCAAACGGTCCTGAACCCGTTTGACATTCCCTAAATCACCAAAATGCCCCACAACGATAGTCACAAGACCGGTTGCGTCTATTGGATTATCCGCCTTAGG
>JBBQMA010000404.1:0-1839 GCA_038328415.1 Chitinophagales bacterium
GGTTTCCTTGAACAATTCATTCGAGACCATGGAACAGCGCAAGACTTGTTTATCTTGGTTGGTGACCACCAACCCCCGGCGATGGAGCATTTGATATGGGATCAAATTAATGATTTTGCAGTACCGCTGCATATTATTCAAAAGAACCCTACTGTCCATAGCAAACTTACCACATTGGATTTTACATCGGGCATGATACCTTTAACTAAAGATACGGTCAATTGGACTCATGAAGGGCTGTATAGTTTGATTGCCGATATCTTATCGAGTTGTTATTCTGCTGACGAAGGGATTCCCATACCTTTAAAACGAAAGGGCATTTAAGATATAAACCTTCTGAGAGAGTTTCTAAATAGAACAGCCTGTTCTGCCCACCCCGGTTGATCCGCTAAGGAAGATGATCTTCGCTTTACCTGGTCAAGTAAATCCATTTTTTTCTTAAATGGACGAGCTAACCACGAGATTACACCAGAAACATCTTCAAACAAATACCCATTTATACCGTGTTGTACGAGCCGGGGAATATGTCCTCCGCGAATAGCCAATACAGGCAATCCTATGCTGACCGCCTCCTGAATAGCCATCCCGAAGGACTCTTGCGGGGATACGGATAGAAGCGCATGATAACTATTCATCGTATCGTAAATTTTCGAATGGGATACCCTTCCTTTAAATTGGACAATGGGTGACTTATTATTGTTGTCTGCCAAGCTTGAAATGTATTTCGCCCAAGCCGGATTGATTCGATCGTCACCATAGAGATCTAATTGAAGGTCTACCATCCTTTCTGGATGGCTCTTTATTTTCAAAAGAAGGGCTTCATGACCTTTTTCAGGAACCAGATTAGCCACTTGAATAAGATGAAGCTTTTCCAAAGGAGTTTGATGATCAGATATCATTGGCATTCTATCAAGACCTGGTTCAATGACAGCTATAAGGTCATTTGACACACCGCAAGCAATCAGTTGACCGGCTGCCCATTGGCTGGTAACAAGGAAACCTTTTATTTTGTGGAGAATTTGCGGTAAGTTTTGCAAGACATCCCTGCTAACCATATGAACTAATAGAATTATAGATTCCCTTTGGATCTCTTCCGACTTTATAAGTTGAAGGATATAAAAAGTATCCCAAATAATAATTTCATGAGGCTTAGGAACTTGGGTTTCGTTAAAAGGAAAGGGTACTATTCGGGCATCTTCGTTGATATGACAAAGTGCCTGAACCATTTTTTGGTTGTAGATATTCCCTCCGGAAATGAAATCAGTTGGGTTAGGAGCTAACCAAATCCACGTCATAATATAGCATGGCCTACCGGAGCGGAATAACTGGCACTGGCAATATGAGATTCATCCAATGTGATTTTCAACTGACCTTCAAAAAATGGAGCGATTTCATTTGAAAGTAGGCCATGGATATAGCTTGCAAGAAACTCGGTTGTGGTTAGTTGTTTATCCAGGGCAGGGATTTCATCCAGATTCTGGTAATTCAAATCAGCCAGAATTTTTTTAAGGAGTTCTGACAATTGACCGATATCCATAACGACCTGTTTCTCGTTCAGGCTGGGCGTTTTGAGCCTGGCATGCACGATGTAGGTTGCGCCATGGAGTTGTTGTGCCGGTCCGAAAAATGGGTCCGGCAACGAATGGGCAATCATGATGTGATCTGTAACACGCAATTCGTACATCGGGAGTACATTTTATAAATATTCAAAATAATAATTAATAACTGAAGGCTCATCCTTCCGTAATTTATTGAACAATTCACTGGCATGGGAAAAAGGAACCTTACGCCCTAAATAGTAATCCAGTCTTGGATCCTGAAGAAGTTGAAAAACAAAGT
>JBBQMA010000405.1:0-1533 GCA_038328415.1 Chitinophagales bacterium
TATGTTCTCCGCAGAGATAGCAGACAAAAAGCATATAAACGGCGTAGCTACAACATGGTAAAAGAAAAGATGCAATCTATAAAAAGTCTATCTACTGTAAGTATTCAGTAAACCTATTGCAATTAGTATGTTATTGCTGAGCATATTTCCGGATGACCCCTTATTAGACAGTTAAACCGAGGGTTCCAGTTTTAGCAAATTAAAACCGTATAAGATTTGCTCCCCAGGTGAAGCCACTACCAAAAGCAGCCAGACAAATCAGATCACCTGCTTGAATTGCTCCTGCCTCCCAGGCTTCGCACAGCGCAATTGGAACAGAAGCTGCTGTTGTGTTGCCATACTTCTGAATATTGTTCCAGACCTGATCATCCCGAAGTCGGAGGGCTCGCTGGACAAACTGGCTTATTCTAAGGTTTGCCTGATGTGGAATAAGCATTTTTAAATCTGCCGGCGTTAAACCTACTTCGTTTAGCACTTCCAGAACAACCGCGGGGAATTTCTGAACAGCGGTCTTGAAAACAAATTGACCTTCCATGTTAGGGAAAATATGCCCCTCTTCAATCATTCGATCAGTAAGGAATATGCCGCCATAAGTGGAATCCGGATATCCGAAATCCTGCGCTTCGTCCATATGATCTGCATGGTATCCTCCATGGGATCCCGGATTAATAAATGCCAGTTTTTCAGCATAAGTGCCATCTGAATGGAGTTTGTTACATAGGATGCCCACATCCTGACCTTCTGAGGGCTGCAGTACAACGGCACCTGCTCCATCACCAAAAATGACGGTAACATTACGTCCCCGGGTGCTAAAGTCCAAACCCATGCTGTGCATTTCAGCGCCCACAACTAACACATTTTTATAAGTGCCGGTGCGAATGAACTGATCGCCAATGGTCAATCCATAGACGAAGCCGGTACATTGGTTTCGAATGTCCAGTGCACCTACTTCTTTCTGCGTAATGCCCAGCTCGCGTTGCATTAAGACACCGCAACCCGGAAAATAATAGTCAGGGCTTAACGTAGCAAAAATGATAAAATCAATATCGTCAGGTGTTATTCCTGCGCGCTCAATGGCTATACGTGCAGCAGCGGTACCCATCGTAGATGTGGTCTCCTCATGTTTTTTGCCATACCGCCGTTCTTGTATACCAGTGCGCTCCTGAATCCACTCATCGGTCGTGTCCATTACTTTGGACAGGTCGTCATTGGTAACAATCTTTTCAGGTAGGTATTTGCCAATGCCGGCAATTTTCGCCTTTAACATAGTCTTCAATTTTTCGCAAGATAATTAACCCCCTGCAAAGAGCATGTGTTCAATAAACAGCTGACAATTCAATGAATAGTAAGACCCCTCGGCACGGTATTGTCAAAACAAGTCGTAACGACAAAATTCTGTTTCCAAAGGGCCATTAAACAAAGGAAAACGCTTTGCTGATTTCAAACCTATCTGCTTAAGGGCCATTTTATTAGATGACAAAACCCAAGCCGTTGAGCCTGTGAAATCCTTTTTTAGTTTGTCTCCAATCTTGC